>JALESH010000021.1 GCA_022781985.1 Lachnospiraceae bacterium
CGATCAAAAATGCAGCGCCTGCCGATTTTTTCTGTACTGTGCCGGAGGATGCCGTGCGATTGCTCTGGCTCTGACGGGAGACAAGCTGGCGGCAGACCCGTCAAAGTGTATTTTCTTTACCGGCGGTTATTACGAAAAAGCGCTAAAGGCTATGGAGGGCTATCACAATCTCAGTCCCATGCAGCTTTAGGATGTGCAAAGGAGGAAATAAGGTTGAAAGGAATGAATAAAAAAGAGCTACTTGAAAAAGCAAAGGCGGCAAAATCCCCGGAAGAAATTCAGGCTCTTGCAAAAGAAAACGGTATGGAGGATTTTTCCGTGGACAGTGCAAAAGCCTATTACGAACAGTTTCACAAGGAAGGGGAGCTTTTAGATGAGGAGCTGGACAATGTAGCAGGAGGAGCCTGCTATATTGATGATGGGCGTATGGTGACTACAGTATGCCATGATTGTGAGCATTTTGCCTGCAAGCATTGTGGAAGTACCAACCGTAAAATTCCATACGGTCATTTACCGTGCTGTCCTTATGCCCATATATCACCTTTATCCGAACAGGTAGCGGAACAAGATGAAGCGGGCGGATGTTCAAATTGTACATATATGAGTTATGAAGGAGGACTTTGGCTATGTAACAGCCCAAACAATCGAAGATCATAACAGGAAAAGAAATAAACAAAAGCCCAAAAGGCTATGGAGGACTATCGAAATCTCAGTCCCGTGCAGCTTTAAGATGTGCAAAGGAGGAAAAGGTTGGAAGGAATGAATAAAAAAGAGCTACTTGAAAAAGCAAAGGCGGCAAAATCCCCGGAAGAAATTCAGACCTTTGCAAAAGAAAACGGTATGGAGGATTTTTCTTTGGAAAGTGCAAAAGCCTATTATGAACAGTTTCATAAGGAAGGGGAGCTTTCGGATGAGGAGCTGGACAATGTAGCGGGAGGAGCCTGCTATATTGATGATGGGCGTATGGTGACTACAGTATTCAATGATTGTAAGTATTTTGCCTGTAAGCATTGTGGAAGTACCGACCGTAAAATTCCTTACGGTCATTTATCGGGCTGTCCCTTCGCTAAAATGTCACCTTTATCTGAACAACTGCAGACAGATGATGAATTAAGTGGATGTTCAAATTGTAAATATATGAGTTATGAAAAAGGGCTTTGGCTATGTAACAAGTCAAACAATCGAAGATAATAGCAGAAAAAGAAACAAAAGAAAGGAAAAGAAAAAAACAATTGCAGAATTGGTGAAAAGCATGAAGACGGCAAAATCCTCAAAGGAGCTGATGGAGTTAGCCAAAGAGGCAGGAGAGAAAACTACCCTTGAACAGGCAGAGGGGTGTAATGGCAGACTTCATCTCGCTGCGAAAGAACTTTCAGATGAGGAAGTAGACTGTGCAGCAGGTGGAAGATACCGAACAGCAAATGACCATAAGCTGACCACAATGGCAAACGAATGTGAGTTTTTCATTTGTAAAAGCTGTTGGACCCAAAATGGGCAGGGGCATACTGTAAGATGTCCATATGAGGGTCTCTACACCTGTTTGGCCTGCAGATATTGCAGCTATGAAAACGGCTTGTGGATTTGTGGTCATAATTAAAATCGGAAATACTACAGGGCATACAAAATTCGGTCGGCTATTTAAACGGAATTTTGTATGCCTATGTGTGCAAGTATATGAAATGATGAAACATAAGAAAAAGGGAGGAAGTCGATGGATAATCAGATTTTCAGGAAGAAGAATATAGAGCGGGTTTCCTCTCCCGAGCAGCTAAACGATTATGTTCGCGTATCAAATCCTGGTGTGTGGATGGTATTGACAGCAGTCATTGTTTTACTGTTTGGGATATGCTCCTGGGGAGTCTGGGGGAATCTGGAAACGATTTTACATACTGTATGCATCTGTCAGGATGGCAAAATGATCTGTTATGTTTCTGATCGTGAAATTGACTCAGTGAAGTCGGGGATGACGATAACGGTACAGGAGAAAAAGTATACGATTTCGAGTATTTCTGAAGTGCCGGTAGAGATTGATGAAAAAATGGATGCCTATGCGTTATATATTGGAGGGTTTAAGGCTGGAGACTGGGTATATGAGGTCATTACGGATACAGAGCTTTCAGACGGTACCTATGAGGCAGAAATCGTAACGGAGAGCATACATCCGATTTCGTTTTTAATGAATTGAGGGCAGATACATGAAGAAGAAAAAAGCAGCGATTAAAAAGCCCATTACAACAGGGGTTTGTAAGGTTCCTGTCATTATGCAGCTGGAAGTGCTGGAATGCGGAGCAGCTTCTCTGGCGATGATTCTGGCATACTATGACAAATGGATTCCGTTGGAACAGGTACGCTCAGACTGCGGGGTTTCACGTGATGGCTCAAATGCCAGAAATGTTCTGCGGGCGGCAAGAAGCTACGGTATGGTAGCAAAGGGCTATCGGTATGAACCGGAAAGCCTGAAGGCAGAGGGAAGGTTTCCCTGCATTATTCACTGGAATTTCAATCACTTTGTAGTGTTGAACGGCTTTAAGGGAGATAAGGCGGTCATCAATGATCCTGCCCGGGGTGTTATATCCGTTTCCATGGATACCTTTGATCAGAGCTTTACGGGAATCTGTCTGATGATGGAGCCGGGGGAGGATTTTGAACCGGGAGGAAAGCCTAAATCCATGCTTGCCTTTGCGAAAAGCAGATTAAAAGGAGCCGGAACAGCAGTGGTATTCGTGGTGATAACGACCCTGATTTCCTCTTTGATCGGAGTTATTAATCCGGTCTTTTCAAGAATTTTTTTGGATCGTCTGTTGACCGGTCAGAATCCGGACTGGTTCCCTCCGTTTATTGTGGCACTTTCATTTTTTAATATCCTGCAGCTCATTGTGATCTGGATAAAGACTGTGTATTCCCTGCGTATTAACGGAAAGATAGACGCTGTAGGCAGTGCTTCCTTCATGTGGCAGATCCTGCGAATGCCGATGGAGTTCTTTTCTCAGCGTATGGCAGGAGACATACAGCAGCGCCAGTCTTCTAATGCGCAGATTGCGCGAAGTCTTGTAGACGCATTTGCACCTCTTGCCCTGAATACGATTATGATGTTTTTTTATCTGATCGTAATGCTGCGCTATAATGTAATGCTTACGGTAATTGGAATAGTTTCGATTTTTCTTAATTTGATTGTTTCCCAAATTATATCCCAAAAGAGAATCAATATTACCCGTGTACAGATGCGTGATTCCGGAAAGCTGGCAGGCACAACAGTAGCAGGGATGGAGATGATAGAAACAATTAAGGCCAGTGGTGCAGAGAATGGATTTTTTGAAAAGTGGTCAGGCTATCAGGCAAGTGTAAATACGCAGCAGATTAAATTCCAAAAGCTGGAACAGGTTCTGGGTATGATTCCGTCTCTGGTCAACAGCCTTACCAATACGGCAGTTTTAATGCTTGGCGTCTGGCTTACGATTCGAGGTGAATTTACGGTGGGTATGATCATGGCATTTCAGGGATTCCTGTCTTCCTTTACCTCTCCGGCAATGACCCTGATTCAAACCAGACAGATGCTCCTGGAGATGCGTACGCAGATGGAGCGTGTTGAAGATGTAATGAACTATCCGGCTGATGTTAATTACCGGGATGATGCGATATCCGATGATGCGGAATACGGTAAGCTATCCGGCTGCATTGAGATGAAGCATATAACCTTCGGATATTCAAAGCTGGGGGAACCCCTGATCGAGGATTTTAACCTCTCATTGAAAACAGGAAGCCGCGTTGCATTAGTGGGCAGCTCAGGCTGTGGTAAGTCTACAATTTCAAAGCTCGTTTCCGGCTTATATAAGCCCTGGAGCGGAGAGATTTTATTTGATGGAAAGCCGATGGAGCAGATTGACCGCAGCGTATTCACAGGCTCCCTTGCCGTTGTGGATCAGGAGATCATTCTCTTTGAGGATACGATTGCCAACAACATCAAGATGTGGGATACCTCCATCCAGGATTTTGAGATGATCATGGCAGCACGGGATGCACAGCTGCATGAGGATATTATGCAAAGAGAAGGCGGATATCAGTATAAGATCATGGAGGGTGGAAAGGATTTGTCCGGCGGTCAGCGTCAGCGTATGGAAATTGCCCGGGTACTGGCACAGGATCCTACGATTATTATTTTAGATGAAGCGACAAGTGCACTTGATGCGAAGACGGAAAGTGAAGTGGTAGCTGCCATTAAAAACAGAGGAATTACCTGCATTGTAGTAGCGCACCGCTTATCAACCATTCGTGACTGTGATGAGATTATCGTAATGGAATACGGGAAGGTTGTTGAGCGAGGCACACATGATGAGCTTTATGCAAAGGGAGGCATTTACACGAGTCTTGTCTCCAATGAATAATAGACAGGAGAGAAAAGCATGGGATGGTTTGATGAACAGATAAAAGAGAGAAAAAGAAATGACGATAGTGTTTTTACCGAGTCCTTTGTCAATATCGCAGGAGCAATCATGGGCAAAAGGGTGTCAGATGCGTTAAATGATGACCGCACCATTACTCAAAATGCCATTGATGAGATACTAAAGTACTATCATGTAAAGAGCAGAGAGGTGCCGGATAATCTGAAGGATATGAACGATCAGTTGGAATATCTGATGCGTCCCCATGGGATTATGCGGCGCACGGTTAAGCTCTCGAAGGGGTGGTACCAGGATGCGATAGGCGCAATGCTTGGAATGATGAAAGAAGACGGGCGTATTGTGGCTCTGATTCCGGATGGCTTGTCAGGCTATCGCTACCATGATTTTAAGACAGGAAAAAGAGAGAAAGTAAACAGACAGAATGGTTCTCTTTTTTCGGAGGATGCCATTGCCTTTTACAAGCCCTTTCCGGCAAAAAAGTTGGGTATTCCTGCGCTGATGCAATATATAGTCCATACTCTCAGTCCATCGGATTTCATTCTGATAGTTCTGTGTACCTTTGCAGCCTCGCTGCTGGGAATGTTTATGCCCAGACTGAATAACATATTATTCAGTACGGTAATTACTTCCGCAAGTATGCAGCTTTTGTATGCAGTTACCATATTTATGGTATGTGTGTCGATCAGTACAATGCTCATGGGAGCAGTGAAAGCATTGGTGTCGGCTCGCATTAAAACCAAAATGGAAATCTCAGTTCAGGCAGCAACCATGATGCGTATATTGTCACTGCCGGCTGATTTCTTCAAGGAGTATAGCTCAGGTGAACTCTTTATGAGGGCACAATATATCAACCAGCTGTGTAACCTGCTGGTTTCGGCAGGGCTTTCCACCGGACTGACCTCCCTCTTTTCTCTTATCTATGTTTTACAGATTTTCAAGTATGCTCCCGGCCTGGTTATTCCTGCCCTGGCTGTGACTGGGGCGACGGTTCTTCTTACCATACTTTCTTCGCTGATGCAGATGAAGATCAGTAAAAGGCAGATGGAGCTTTCCGGCAAGAGCACGGGTCTGTCCTATTCCCTGATTACGGGTGTCCAAAAAATAAAATTGTCCGGTTCCGAAAAAAGAGCTTTTGCCAAATGGGGAAATTTATATGCAAAGCAGGCACAGCTTTCCTACAATCCCCCCACCTTTATCAAGCTGAACAGCGTTTTGAATATGGCAGTTTCATTGACCGGTACGCTGGTGATTTATTATGGGGCAGTAAAAACACAGCTTTCGATTGCAGATTATTATGCATTCAATACCGCATATGGAATGGTTTCAGGAGCCTTTATGACTTTGGCGGGTCTTGCGCTTAGTATTGCACAGCTTAAACCAATTCTTGAGATGATTAAGCCTATTTTAGATACTGTTCCCGAATTGTCGGCGGATAAAGAGGTTATCACACGCCTGTCGGGCAGCATTGAGCTGAACAATGTCTCCTTTGGTTATTGTGAAAATATGCCCCTGGTTATAGATGATCTTTCCCTGAAGATACGTGCCGGTCAGTATGTGGCCATTGTGGGAAAGACCGGGTGCGGAAAGTCTACCCTGCTGAGGCTTTTGCTGGGATTTGAACGGCCGCAGAAGGGAGCCATCTACTATGATGGCAAGGATCTGAACAGTATTGATTTAAAATCCTTACGCCGTAAAATGGGTGTGGTCATGCAGAATGGGAAACTATTCCAGGGAGATGTTTATTCGAATATTGTTATTTCTGCACCGTGGCTGACCCAGAAGGAGGCATGGGAGGCAGCAGAGCTTGCCGGGATTGCGGAGGATATCCGTCATATGCCCATGGGGATGAATACACTGATTTCTGAAGGATCCGGGGGTATTTCCGGTGGTCAGCGCCAGAGATTGATGATTGCAAGAGCGATTGCACCAAAGCCCAAAATCCTGATGCTTGATGAGGCCACAAGTGCTCTGGATAATTTGACACAGAAAAAGGTTTCGGAATCTCTGGATACATTAAAATGCACCAGAATCGTAATTGCACACCGCCTCTCTACCATCAGGCAGTGTGACCGGATCATTGTGCTGGACAAGGGTAAAATTATTGAGGACGGCAACTATCAGGAGCTGATCGATAAAGGAGGATATTTTGCCCGGCTTGTGGAACGCCAGAGGCTGGATAATGCCTCACAGATGGAGGCAGTACAATAGGTACTGCCCTGCTTTTAAAAGTGCAGCCTCCGCCTCACAGCCTCTCTCAGTCTTCTGACAGACAGCAGGGTGATGAGGGCTGTAATGATGATGCAGCAGACCACGAAAACCACGGCAGACCAGGAAAGGGAAAGGGGGTACTCCAGATACCGGTCAATGAGAAGTTCCATTCCGGCACAGAGGATACCTATCTCCGCGAAAAAGTAGAGAGCCGTGGCAATGGTGGAGGTGGGCAGGGTACGGATCAACAGCGTAAAGATTTCCACCAGGATGGTGACCAGCAGGAGGATGGGTACAGCCAGCCCGAGAAACCATTCGGAAGAAGCGGTCAGATAGGTGAGCATATAAAGATAGGTACCCACTGCAGCTCCGTCAAACAAAAGCGACAGGTAGATCGGCAGCCTGGTATAGATAAAGGCCGGTATCATCAGCACGAACAGGATAATGCAGATGCCGATGATGGTCAGGGACCACAGGCTGCCTGTAAAAACGAACAGATTCAGCAGGGCGCAGCCCACAGCGGTGGCAGACAGCACGATGCTGAGCAGGATGCCCAGATCCTTGCGCCTGACGGCCTCCACCTGCCCCTTCCGGCGGGGGTAGGGGGAATGGGCTGCCGCTTTTTTTAATTCTCCGGGATGAATGACGGGAGTCCCACAGAGTGGGCAGGAAGCCAGAGACGGATCCAGCTCCACGCCGCAGTTTACACAGTATGACATATGTTCAGACCTCCTCTCGGTTGCTTTCGATGGTGACATGGATGCCGTCCTGCACCAGCTTGCGGAAGAAATACTTTTCCACGTCGGCCTCGGCGATGCTGCTGGCAAAGTTGATGGTCAGTGTATCTTCAAAGCTGACCACGGCACAGTTGGTCCGGGAGGAAAAGGGCTGCCCCATGTAGATGTCGAAACGTTTTATATAGGGCTTCATATCCTCCGGAACCTTCAGTGCCCCCATATTGGTAAGTCCGGCAGAGGAGTTCTTATCCTGTACCCGGGTATAGAACTGCCGCACGGTAAAATCCTTGATAAAGAGGGGGACTATGCGGATCAGTGGATTCTTCTGTGTGGCTGCATTGGTGGTGATGTCTCCCCGCAGAAACTTGTCGTTGATATAATAGCGCATGTAGTTCCGTACGTGAATGACGATCTCCTCAAAGGTATAGTCTCCCAGACGGGGATCTATGGAAGGGTAGACCATGGTGATGAAGTTGCGCAGCGTTTTGGAGGGAAAGAAACGGCGCAGGTTGACGGGCATGGCAATCCTCACCGGGCGCAGCCGCAGATGCCACTCCTCATCCTGCTTCTGCAGCAGGGCATATAAAAGCACTGCGTTCAGGTATTCCGTGAGGGTAGCGCTGTATTTGGCGGCCACGGCCTGCACTGCTTTTACCGACATAATTCCGTCGATGATGTTCAGCGTATAAAAGGGTTCCTTGGTGCCGCGTACCCGGTAGGTTTTTTCACCCGGGCGGGGAGGACGTACCTGGGCATTGGCATAACGCATATAGGCGTCCTCCAGCTCCTCCGGATCCGGCGCCTCCTCCACATCCAGGACGAAACCGCCGTTGGATATGGTATGTCCCAGCAGCCGCAGATATACCGCTGTGATGGTCTGCAGCACACACATGCCCCCGGTGCCGTCTCCCAGGCTGTGGTGAGCCTCCAGGGCAATCCTGCATTCGTGGTAGTAGATGCGGATCAGGTAGCGGTTGTTGGCCTTGAAGGGCATGGGCATGCAGGGGTTTCTGATATCCGGCTGTACGAAGGGGCCGGGTCTGTTATTTGTTTCCAGATAGCGCCAGAACAGGCCCTTCCGGATAGCCACCTTGTAAGTGGGGAAGCGCTTCAGAGCAATATCCACTGCCTGCTGCAGGATGTGAGGGCGGATGGTTTCCTTCAAGACCACAGAAAGCCGGTATACGGAGGAAAAATCCCTTCGCTGCAGGGTGGGATAGACAATGGCGGACAGATCCAGCTTATACCATATTCTTTTCTCACTTTTTTTTTCGATAGCCATAAGCAGTCCTCTGTATTCCAATTTATAAAAAATTATGATTTTCCTGATTTAGAGTATAACACATTTTAAAGGTTATGTGATAAAATTACTTGTATTATTTTGAAAGGACAAGAGATATGCCGTTATTGGAAAAAGACAAAAGGAATCAGAATCTGATGAATCTGATCAGGCGCGTGCACAGTGTAGTGGAGCATGCGGATATAGAGAAGCACAGGCAGTCCCAGAATTATTTCGGGGCACTCCTTGGCAATACTCGGGAGACCCGGGTGAGGGAGGCCGGTATAGAGGGTATGTATGGGGAATGGATCGAGGTGAAGCGCCCCCACAGGAAAAAGCAGATCATCCTTTATTGTCACGGAGGGGGATACTCTACAGGGAGCTGCCTGTATGCCAGGGCGCTGACCACCAGACTGGCCATCTCAGCTTCTGTGGATGTCCTGAGCTTTGATTACAGGCTGGCTCCGGAGCATCCCTTTCCGGCGGCGCTGGAGGATGCGGGGAGGGTCTGGGACTATCTTATGCTGCAGGGCTACGGCGCCCGGGATATTATCGTGGCGGGAGATTCGGCCGGAGGCAATCTGGCCCTGGTGCTGGTACACAAATTGAAGCAGGAGGGCAGGATGCTGCCGGGGGGCCTGGCCCTGATGTCACCCTGGACAGATCTTACCTCCTCCGGGAAATCCTACAGAATAAAGAAGGAGCTGGATCCGGTACTGGATGAGGAATATCTGAAGCAGATGATCTCCAATTACGTGGAGGCGGGTGAGTTGGAAAACCCCCTGGTTTCCCCCCTTTTTGGCGACTTCACAGGATTTCCGCCCGTCTATATCCAGGCCGGGGAGAACGAGATACTGCTGAGCGATTCCGCGCTGCTTCACAAAAAGCTGGAGGCGGCCGGTGTGCCGGCAAGGATAGAGGTCTTTGAGGGAATGTGGCATGTGTTCCAGATGGCCCGTTTTAAGACCGCAAATGAAGCGATGGACAGGCTGGCGGAATTTATTCTGGATATATTCGGCTGAAAAAATAAAGGATTTTTAAATCGGATGCCGAATATTTTAATTAATTGGTCTTTAAAATGTACGGAGGATAAATATGGCCATGCTGATTCGTGAAAAGCTGGAACGCTGGGAAAAAGAATATCTGAGCCCTTATGCTTCCCATAGTATGGATTCCAGGGGCAGGCTGAGGGAGGAGGAGCAGTGTGACATCCGTCCGGTCTATCAGAGAGACAGGGACAGGATACTGCACAGCAAATCCTTCCGGCGGCTGAAGGATAAGACGCAGGTTTTTCTCACACCTGAGGGAGATCATTACAGAACCAGGCTTACTCACACCCTGGAGGTATCCCAAAATGCCCGTACCATCGCAAAGGCACTGCGGATGAATGAGGATCTGGCGGAGGCCATCGCCCTGGGTCATGATCTGGGTCATACTCCCTTTGGCCATGCGGGAGAGCGGGCGCTCAGGAACATCTGCCCCTATGGCTTCTGTCACAGCGATCAGAGCGTGCGTACCGTGGATATTCTGGAGAAGGAGGGACAGGGACTGAATCTGACGGAGGAGGTCAGGGACGGTATCTGCAATCATCAGACCAAGGGAATGCCTCATACCCTGGAAGGGAAGATAGTCCGCTATTCGGATAAGATCGCCTATATCCATCACGACATGGACGATGCGATCCGGGGAGGGATACTCAGGGAATCCGATGTGCCCAGGGAAATCTGTGAGGTCATCGGCTATACCACCGGTGAGCGGCTGGATCATTTCATCCACGACCTTGTGACCACCAGCTATGACAGGGACGACATAAGGATGTCGCCGGAGGTGGGTGAGGCTATGATGAAGCTGCGGCGGTTCATGTTTGAACGGGTGTATCAGAACCGGCTTGCCAAGAGCGAGGAGGGCAAGGCGGAGATGCTGATGGAGTCCCTCTACCGATACTACCTGAAGCATCTAGACAGGCTGCCCCGGTATCTGCTGGACAGGCTGGAGAAATTCGGAGATGCGCCGGAGATCATTGTCTGTGACTATATAGGAGCAATGAGTGACAGGTTTGCCATTGCAAAGTATGAGGAACTGTTCATACCCAAGTCGTGGCATTACTGATACCATCAGGATGCCTGGCAGAAAGGAAAAGAGGAGGAGCATGTACTATCCTGAAGAAGTAGTGGAAGAGGTGCGGATGAAAAACGATATTGTAGATGTGATTTCCGGTTATGTGCACCTGCAGAAAAAGGGGGCAAACCATTTTGGACTGTGTCCCTTCCATAATGAGAAATCTCCTTCTTTTTCTGTCTCCGGAAGCAAGCAGATGTTTCACTGCTTCGGCTGCGGGACGGGGGGCAATGTCTTTACTTTTCTGATGGAATATGAGAACTGTTCCTTTGTGGAGGCGGTAAGGCTGCTGGCAGACCGGGCAGGGGTCAGCCTGCCGGAGGCGGATGATTCGGAGGAGGCCAGGAAGAGGGAGGGCAGGAGGGCCAGGCTGCTGCAGGTCAGCAGGGAAGCGGCGAAGTACTTCTACTGCTGTCTCCGCTCCGGGCAGGGAGAAACCGGCCTCAGATATTTACAGGGGAGACGGCTGAGTGAGGAGACCATGAAGAGGTTCGGCCTTGGCTTTGCTCCCATATCAGGCAGTCAGCTGGTACAGTATCTGCATTCCAGGGGCTATGAGGATGGCCTGATCCGGGAGGCCGGACTGGCCGGCTTTGATGAAAGGTACGGTCTCCACGATAAGTTCTGGAACAGGGTAATGTTTCCCATCCAGGATATCAACCACAGGGTCATCGGCTTCGGCGGCCGGGTCATGGGAGAGGCCAGGCCGAAGTACCTCAACTCTCCGGAAACCCTGATTTTTGATAAGGGCAGGAATTTATACGGTCTGAATTTTGCCAGAACTGCCAAAAAAGGAAATATCATTCTCTGCGAGGGCTATATGGATGTGATCGCCATGCATCAGGCCGGATTCACACAGGCGGTGGCCTCCCTGGGCACGGCCTTTACGGAGGGACAGGCCAGCCTGCTTAAGAGATATACCGAAGAGGTGCTGTTGGCCTATGACAGCGATGAGGCAGGCACCAGGGCTGGGCTCAGGGCTATCGGCATCCTGAAGGGGGCCGGGATCAGCTGCAAGGTAATCAACATGGAGCCTTATAAGGATCCCGATGAGTTTATCAGCCATCTCGGCACAGAGGCCTTTCAGAAGAGGGTAGAGGAGGCAGAGGGCGGCTTTTTCTTTGAACTCAGAAGCATGGAAAGGGAGCACGATATGAGGGATCCCGAGTCAAAGACCGCCTTCTACCGGAGGATTGCAGAAAAGCTCTGCCTTTTTCCGGAAGAGATCGAGAGGGAAAATTATCTGCAGGCGGTGGCAGAGAAATATGGTGTCAGCCCGAAGAGCCTCCGTGAGCTGGTGGCTGCCCAGGCCTCCAGGACGGGGCTGGTGAGACCTCCGACCCGGCCAAAGTCAGGAATTGCTGAGAAAAACAAAAGGAATACACCGGAGGAAAATAAACGGAGGAACCAGCGGCTGCTCTTTACCTGGATGACCGATGAAGGGGGAGCTTATTTTCCCATTATTGCAAAATATATCTCCCCGGAGGATTTTACGGACGAGCTGTATCGGCAGGCGGCAGTCAGGCTGTTCGAGAAGATGAAGGAGGGCAGCTTCCGGGAGGCGGATCTGGTCAGCATGTTTTCAGAGGGGGAGGAGCATCGGGAGGTGGCTGCCCTGCTGAACGAAAGGCTGGAGGCGGTGGAGACCATACAGGAGAAGGAGAAGGCCCTCCATGACATTATCCTGGCAGTCAAAAAAGAAAGCTGGGATTATTCCTGCAGGAAGGCAGACCAGGCTGAAGTGATGCTGCGGATAACGGAGGCAAGAAAAGCGCTGGAAGAACTTAGTAAAACGCATATTTCCCTGAAGGAAAGATAATACTATCACTACATAAGGAAGGATGGAACCCAAAATGGATGAAAATACACAGGCAAAGTTTGAAGAGCGCCTGAAGGGGCTTCTCAATGCTGCGAAAAAGAAAAAAAACGTTCTGGAATATCAGGAAATCAGTGATTTCTTTGCCGACATGACGCTGGAGGAGGAGCAGTTCGACAGGATACTGGAGGCTCTGGAGCAAAATAATGTAGACGTGCTTCGTATCACCGATGAGGATGATGTGGATGATGAGGAGATCATCCTGACGGAAGAGGACGAGGTGGATGTAGAGAATATTGACCTGTCAGTGCCGGACGGAATCAGCATTGAGGATCCTGTCAGGATGTATCTGAAAGAAATCGGCAAGGTTCCCCTTCTGAGTGCGGAGGAGGAGATCGAGCTGGCCAGAAAGATGGAGATGGGCGATGAAGAGGCTAAGAAACGTCTGGCAGAGGCGAACCTGCGTCTGGTGGTCAGCATTGCCAAGCGGTATGTGGGCAGGGGGATGCTTTTCCTGGATCTGATCCAGGAGGGAAACCTGGGTCTGATCAAGGCGGTGGAGAAGTTCGACTACAGAAAGGGTTATAAGTTTTCCACCTATGCTACCTGGTGGATTCGTCAGGCTATCACCAGAGCCATTGCCGACCAGGCCAGAACCATACGCATACCGGTGCATATGGTGGAGACGATCAATAAGCTGATCCGTGTCAGCAGACAGCTTCTGCAGGAGCTGGGCAGGGAGCCTGCGCCGGAGGAGATTGCAGAGGAGATGAATATGCCGGTGGACCGGGTCAGGGAGATTCTGAAAATTTCTCAGGAGCCGGTGTCGCTGGAGACTCCCATCGGCGAGGAGGAGGACAGCCACCTGGGCGACTTTATCCAGGATGACAATGTGCCTGTGCCGGCAGATGCGGCGGCATTTACCCTGCTGAAGGAGCAGCTGGTGGAGGTGCTGAGTACCCTCACGGACAGGGAGCAGAAGGTTCTGCGTCTGCGTTTCGGGCTGGATGACGGACGTGCCAGGACATTGGAAGAAGTGGGAAAGGAATTCAACGTCACTCGTGAGCGTATTCGTCAGATCGAGGCAAAGGCCCTGCGCAAGCTGCGTCACCCAAGCAGGAGCCGTAAGCTGAAGGATTATCTGGACTGATGAAAGGGAACAGGCTTTGGTATGAGAAGGCAGATGGAGCTGTCGGACAGGCTGCAGGCAGTGGCCGGTCTGGTAACAGCAGGCAATGTGGCCTGCGATGTGGGCTGTGACCATGGATTTGTGTCCATTTATCTTGCGGAAAGGGGAATCAGCCCCAGAGTCATAGCCATGGATGTGAACCGGGGACCGCTGCAGACAGCCCGGGGACATATCGGTGAGTACGGGCTGGCAGAGCTGATTGAGACCCGGCTTTCTGACGGGGTGGAGGCCCTCGCGGCGGGGGAGGCTGATACGCTGATCTGTGCAGGAATGGGCGGCAGGCTGATGCTGAGGATCCTGGAGGAGGGCGGGGAAAAGGTGAGGCTGATGAAGGAAATGATCCTCCAGCCGCAGTCCGAGCTGCAGGAGGTGAGAAAATACCTGCGCAGCAGAGGACATACTGTTGCCGAGGAGAGGATGGTTCTGGAGGCGGGCAAATATTATCCTGTGATGAGGATTCTTCCCTCAGGCCGGACGGAGGGGCAGACCGGCAGGGCCGATGAGGAAAAAAATGAGGTAAGGCTGAGGATAGAGGATAAGTACGGGCCGGTACTGCTGAGGAAGAAGGATCCTGTCCTGCAGGATTTCCTGCAAAAGGAGAAACGGATCTGCAGACAGATCCTGGAGGGGCTGCAGGCAGGAGGAAGCAGACAGGAAAGCAGGAGGAAGGAGATTCTGGAACGGTTGGAGGATATTGAAAGGGCACTGAGGTTATACATATGAAAAAAGAAAATAGTGTGGAATGCGGCAGGATCATAGAGAGTCTGGAGCAGCTCTCGCCCCCCTCCTTTGCAGAGAGCTGGGACAATGTGGGACTCCTGGCGGGAAGAAGAGATAAGAAGGTAAATAAAATATGCATCGCACTGGATGCCACCGATCAGGTGGTGGAGACTGCGGCAGAGGAAGGGGCAGATCTGCTGCTGACCCATCATCCCCTTATTTTTTCCCCTTTAAAAAAAATCAATACGGATGATTTTATCGGTCGGAGGATCGTGAGACTGCTGGGCAGTGATATCACCTGCTATGCCATGCATACCAATTTTGATGTGCGGGGCATGGCAGATGCGGCGGCAGATGCCATGGGCCTGGAGGACAGGCAGGTGCTGTATACTACCTATCAGGATGAGCTGAACAGGGAGGGGATAGGAAGGGTCGGGAGACTGCCTCGGAGGATGACGCTGGAGGACTGCGCTTCTTATGTTAAACGGGTCTTCGGTCTGGAAAGTGTAATGGTATACGGAGAGGCAGGCTGCCGGGTGGAGCGCGCGGCCATTGCACCCGGCTCAGGCAAATCCATGATACCTGCGGCGGTCAGGGCGGGAGCTCAGGTTCTGATCACCGGAGATATCGGTCACCATGAGGGGCTGGATGCCATGGCACAGGGGCTTTCTGTTATCGATGCGGGACATTACGGAATAGAGAAGCTGTTTATTCCCTATATGCGGGAGTATATTCTGAGGGAGTTCCCGCAGCTTGAGGTAGTGGAAGCCGGGGAGAAGAATCCTTTTCGGATTGTATGATCAGGAGGAATATGGAGGAGGGCTGGAATGATTACGGTTAAGATTCATGGTGAACAGAAGCAGTATGAAGCAGGCACCACTTACGAGACCATAGTGAAGGAGTATCAGGAGAAATATGGAGGAAGGATCGCCCTGGTATCCGTCAACGGAAAGATAAGGGAGCTGTTTAAAAAAGCCAAAAGGGACTGTGAGATCAGCTTTTTCACACTGGAGGATCCGGTGGGGCATAAAACCTATGTGAGAACGGCTGTGATGCTGATGATTAAGGCTCTGCGGGATGTGGCAGGGGCAGACAGCTTTGAAAAGATAAAGGTGGAATTTTCCATAGGCGCAGGATATTACTGCAATGTCACGGGCAGCCTGCAGCTGGATGAGGAGCTGATCGGCAGGATCAACGGGAGGATGAGAGAGCTGGTAAAGGCCGATCTGCCTATTTTGAAAAAGTCTTACCCACTGGGAGAGGCTCTGGAGATTTTCAGGGCTCAGGGGATGAAGGACAAGGAAAAGCTGTTCCGTTACAGGAGGGGATCCTATGTCAATATCTATTGCCTGGATGGGTATTATGACTATTATTACGGCTATATGCTTCCCAGCACAGGATATGTAAAGTATTTTGAGGTGGCTGCCTATCAGGACGGCCTGATGCTGATGCTCCCGGAGCAGAATGCCCCCGATGTGGTGCCGCCTATGGAGCGGAGGGAAAAGCTGTTTTATACTCTGAAGCAGTCGGATGAGTGGGGAAGCATGATGGGCATAGATACCGTAGGGGATCTGAATGACCAGATCTGCAGGGGCAATATCAATGACCTGATCCTGGTTCAGGAGGCTCTCCAGGAACGGAGGATCGGCGAGATTGCGGAGGATATCGTGAAGCGGGGCGGGGTAAAGTTTGTCATGATCGCGGGTCCTTCCTCCTCCGGTAAGACCACCTTTTCCCACCGTCTTTCCATACAGCTCAGAACTTACGGGCTGACCCCCCATCCCATTGCGCTGGATGACTATTTTGTCAACCGGGATCAGACCCCTCTGGATGAAAACGGAGACTATAACTTTGAATGTCTAGAGGCCATTGATATAGAGCAGTTCAACAGGAATATGACAGATCTGCTGGCAGGAAAGACCGTGGAGCTGCCCAGCTTTAATTTCAAGACCGGCATGAGGGAGTACAGAGGCAGCTGCAAGACCCTGGGAGAAGAGGATGTGCTTGTGATAGAAGGGATCCACGGACTGAACGATGCCACCTCCTATGCTCTTCCTCATGAGAGTAAATATAAGATATATATCAGTGCCCTGACCAGCATCAATATAGATGAGCACAACAGGATCCCTACCACTGACGGAAGGCTGCTGCGCCGTATGGTCAGGGATGCCAGGACGAGAGGAACGCCGGCCAGGGGCACCATCAATATGTGGGCTTCCGTAAGAAGGGGGGAGGAGCAGTATATTTTTCCCTTCCAGGAAAGCGCGGATGCCATGTTCAATTCGGTGCTGATCTACGAGCTGGCTGTGTTAAAGCAGTATGCAGAGCCCCTTTTATTTGGTATAAATAAAGGAGAGCCTGAATATCATGAAGCAAAGAGACTGTTAAAATTTCTGGAGTATTTTATCGGCGTAAGCAGTGACAATGTGCCGAATAATTCCATCTGCCGGGAATTTGTGGGCGGAAGCTGTTTCCATGTGTAATGAAAGAGTGTATAATACATCTAGTATAATACATGTATATGAAAAGTACTAAGTAGAACAAATGATCGCGGCTGCGGCCTTTGCGGGCTGCAGGTGAGGAAAGTCCGGGCTTCACAGGGCAGGATGCCGGATAACGTCCGGTGGAGGCGACTCCAAGGATAGTGCAACAGAGAGATACCGCCGCGGCATCCGGCATCGCCGGATGTCCGGTAAGGGTGGAAAGGCAGTGTAAGAGACTACCGTCCGGCTGGCAACAGACGGAGCCATGTAAACCCCATCCGAAGCAAGACCAAATAGAAAGCAACAGGCCGGCCCGGTCTGCTTTCAGGTAGGTCGCTAGAGATTGCCGGCGACGGCAATTCCAGATAGATGATCATTCACGACATAACCCGGCTTATCGTTCTGCTTAGTATATTGGCTCAGGAGGAAATGCATGGAGCGCAGCAATAAAAAACGAAGGAAAATTTATCTGCGAGGAAAAAGGCATCTGCTTTTTTTCCTGCAGTATATCTTTTTGGAAAGGCCCAGGGGACTGGATTTTACCATGAGGGAAATGGACTTGCTGAAGGAGAGCGGAGGCAGATATTCCGGTTACAGCAAGACCAGCGAAGCCCATCTGAGGGAAATTTTTAAAAGCCTGTCCTTTGAAGAGTGCCAAAGCCTGCTGGATATAGGCTGTGGGAAGGGAGTGGTGCTGAAGGAAGCGGCAAAATACCCTTTCAGGAGGATAGACGGAATAGAGCTGCAGCCGGAGCTGGTGAGGACAGCAAAAAAAAATCTGAAAATACTCAGATTGGAAGACAGGATTCAGTGTATACAGGCGGATGCAGTGAATTTTGAAGGCTATGGGGAGTATGATACCTTTTTCCTTTTTAACCCCTTTGGGGAAAGCGTGCTGGCTGAGGTGGCGGAAAAGATTATGGAAAGCAGAAAAGGGCTGATGAAACCGGCTGTGATCATTTATCATAATCCCAGGTTCCTGGAGGTGTTCAGAGGGATGCCCGGCTTCCGGATGAGAAGGACGCTGCATGATGCCCTGAAGGATTATGATACCTGTATTTTCAGTATCGGAATGGGAGCTTCCTCCATATATTAGATTGACATGATTGGCAGGTTTTGCATGGCTGAAACCTGTCAGTCATTTTATATATCGTAACAGTTCCGCTATGAGCGGAATGCCATGTGAGAAGGAGGAGTGAGATGGATATCAATATCTTGGCTGGTATGCTGATTCCCTTTGTGGGGACTTCATTGGGAGCAGCCTGTGTGCTGCTGGTGAGAGGAAGGCTGAATGGGTCAGTACAGAAGAGCATGATGGGCTTTGCGGCAGGCGTCATGGTAGCAGCCTCCGTATGGTCCCTGCTGATTCCTGCGATGGAGATGTCATCCCATATGGAGAGGCTGGCATTCATACCTGCTGCAGCGGGATTTGTGCTGGGCATCGCATTTTTGCTGCTGCTGGATCATGCAGTACCTCATTTTCACCCCGAGAAGGGCACCCAGGAGGGGCCTAAGGGCAGCTGGAAGAATTCTACCATGCTTATGCTGGCAGTGACGATCCATAATATACCGGAGGGCGCATCTGTGGGTATCGTGCTGGCAGGGGCGGCAACCGGTGAAACCATGATAACCATGGCCGGAGCCATTGCCCTTTCCATAGGAATCGCCATACAGAATTTCCCGGAGGGGGCCATCATTTCCCTGCCCCTGAAGGAGGAGCTGGGCAAGGGGAAGGCACTGTTGATGGGAGTTCTCTCCGGCGTTGTGGAGCCGGTGGCGGCGTTTATCACCTATTTTCTTGCCACAAGGATTTCTCCCTTTATCCCCTATACACTGGCATTCGCAGCAGGTGCCATGATTTATGTGGTGGTGGAGGAGCTGCTCCCTGAGTCCGCGGAGGGAGAGCATTCCAATATGGGAACCATAGGGTTTGCCGCCGGTTTTCTGGTCATGATGGTGTTGGATGTGGCCCTGGGGTGACGGACAGCCGCTGCTGTGAGGAAGCAGAATGGAAGATTATTATTGTAAGTGTAAAGGAGTTTGGAAATGACGAAGATAGATATCGTGTCCGGTTTTTTGGGAGCTGGGAAGACTACATTAATTAAGAAGCTGCTGAAGGAGGCTTTAGCAGATACAAGGGTAGTGCTGATAGAGAATGAATTTGGAGAGATCGGAATTGACGGGGGATTTCTGCAGGAGGCAGGAATCCAGATCAAGGAGATGAATTCGGGATGTATCTGTTGTTCCCTGGTGGGGGACTTCGGAGCTTCCCTAAAGGAGGTGCTGGATACCTATGCGCCCGAGAGGATTCTGATAGAGCCCTCGGGAGTGGGAAAGCTGTCGGATGTGGTGAAGGCCGTGCAGGCAGTGGTATCAGAGGCAGAGGTGGAGCTGAACAGTGCGGCTGCAGTGGTGGATGCCTCCAAATGTAAGATGTATATAAAGAATTTCGGGGAATTTTTCCTGAATCAGATAGAGAATGCAGGAACGATCATTCTGAGCCGGACGGGAAAGCTCAGTGAGGAAAAGCTGGCTGCCTGTGTGGCTATGCTGAGGGAGCGCAATGGGAAGGCTGCCATCGTGACCACGCCTTGGGAGGAACTGGATGGCGTGGATATCCTGGGAACCATGGAGGGCAGGAAGGATCTGGAGGCAGAGCTTCTGGAGGAGCTGGCAGAGCATGGCCACCATCATAAGGAGGAGCACTGCGGCTGCGGACATAGCCATGAGCATGATTCCGGCTGTACCTGCGGCTGCCACGGTCATGGTGAGAATGGCCATGGACATGGACATTCTCACCATGACCACCATGCGGATGAGGTCTTTGCCAGCTGGGGACTGGAAACGGCGGCATCCTATACGGAGGCAGAGCTGGAGGCCCTGCTGGGAGAGCTGGAGAAGGAGGACGAGTATGGCTTCGTACTGAGGGCAAAGGGAATGGTCTCCGCAGGGGATGGTAGCTGGCTGCACTTTGACTATGTGCCCGGAGAGTGGGAGGTTAGAAAGGGGAGAGCGGATGTGACAGGAAAGATCTGTGTGATTGGCTCCCAGATGAAGGAGGACAGGCTGGAGCAGCTTTTTCGGAGGGAGAGGAAAGGCTGAGATCTTGGAAGGAGCGTGATGACAGGAATGAAGCCGGTTTATGTAATCAACGGATTTCTGGAGAGTGGAAAGACAGAATTTATAACCTACACACTGGATCAGCCCTATTTCCAGGTGAAGGGAAGGACTCTTCTCATCCTCTGTGAGGAGGGAGAAACAGAGTATGATGAGGATCTGTTAAAAAGAAGCAGGACAGAACTGGAGGTCATAGCGGATGAGGGGGAGTTCACTCCCTCCCGTTTGATAGAACTGGAAAAGAAGCACAGGCCGGAGCGTATCATCATCGAATACAACGGTATGTGGAATTATAAGGATATGAAGCTGCCCTGGCATTGGTCCATAGAGCAGCAGGTGACCACCATTGATGCATCTACGTTTCCCATGTATTTTAACAATATGAAGTCCCTGCTGGCAGAGATGGTGAGAAAATCCGAGCTGATCATCTTTAATCGCTGTGACGGCCTGGAGGATCTGAGCAGCTATAAGCGCAGTGTGAAGGCCATCAACCGGAGGGCAGAGATCGTCTTCGAGGATGCAGGAGGAGAGATTGATACGCTCATAGAGGAGGATCTGCCCTACAGCCTGGATGAAAAAGTGATCAGCCTGGACAACAGGAGCTTTGGGATCTGGTATCTGGACTGCCTGGATCATCCGGAGAGGTATATGGGAAAAACGGTTCAGTTTACGGGTATGGCGCTGAAACCGGATGAATTTCCGGAGGGCTATTTTGTGCCGGGCAGGCTGGCCATGACCTGCTGTGCTGACGATATGGCATTTTTGGGGTTTGCCTGTGTCTATGAGGGGGCCGGTACGTTGGAGGATGGACAGTGGGTGGAGGTGGCCGCTGAGGTAAGGCTGGAGTATTTTGCAGATTACGGCGGAGAAGGGCCCGTCCTCCATGCAGTCCGTGTGGAAAGGACCAGGGCGCCCAGGGAGGAGATCATCAGCTTTGTATAAAGGAAAACCAACAGGCAGGATAAGCGGATATGGCAGGAGAAAGTGAAAGAGAATTACAGCAGCTGAAAAAGAGGATAGAGGAACTGGCCAGCAGGTCCTATGAGCATAATATCTATACCTATACCGGATTTTTGAGCATGGCAGAGCAGGATGCTTTCTATGAGATGGCTTCCCGACTGCAGGGCATAGCCTATGAGCTGTACGGGGGAAGAGAGAATTGTGAGCGGCAGATGCTCAGGTTCGGCAGTGAGGAAAGCCTGGGCTATGGGGAGGAGTTTCCCATAGCCTGCCTGTGGGTGAGACCGGTGCTGGAAAAGTTTGCAGATAATGTGACCCACAGGGATTTTTTGGGCGCAATCATGAATCTGGGGATTTCCAGAGGTACCCTGGGGGATATTTTTATCCAGGGTAAGTCTGCCTATGTATTCTGTGAGGACAGGATGGCTGACTATATTGCGGATCATCTGGAGAGGGTAAGGCACACCCGGGTGAAATGTACCCGGGCGGATGCTGTGAAGGAACTGCCGGTACAGGAGCCTGAGGCCGTCAGCTTTACGGTATCTTCGGAGCGGGCAGACGGGATGATCGCCAAGCTGTATCACCTTTCCAGAAGCCGGAGCCTGGAACTGTTCAGGGAGAAAAAGATCTTTGTCAACGGCAGGCTGAATGAGAACAGCAGCTATGTGATGAAAAGGGGTGATGTGGTTTCAGTGAGAGGTTACGGCAGATTTGTTTACTATGGAGTGAGGCGGGAGACAAAAAAGGGAAAGTGGAGTGTATCCGCAGGTATTTACCGATAAGAAAAGGATAAGGTTATGTATCAATATACAGGTGTGCAATGGTTGTTTTTCTTTTATTTTTATTGCTTCTTCGGATGGTGCTTTGAGTCTGCTTATGTTTCCCTGAGAAACAGGAGGCTGATCAACAGGGGATTTATGAGAGGGCCTTTTCTTCCCTTGTATGGAAGCGGTGCCCTGATGATGCTGATCGTCTCAGGACCCGTAAGGGACAGCCTGATTCTCACTTACATCATGGGCTGTATCGGCGCCACCATCCTGGAATATGTGACAGGAGTGGCGATGGAAGCGCTTTTTAAGGTGAGATACTGGGATTATTCCAATCAGAAATTTAATTTCAGAGGATATATCTGCCTGAGCTCCAGCCTGGCCTGGGGCGGTCTCACCATATTGATGACGGAGGTGGTGCATGCCCCTGTTGAGCGCCTGGTACTGGGGATTCCTGAGAATCTTCTTACGGTCGTGACCTTCGCGCTGACCGTCATCCTTGTTGCAGACTTCACACTTTCCTTCAAGGAGGCTATCGATCTGCGGGATGTGCTGGCCAAAATGGAGGAGACCAAGGAGGAGCTGGGACGTCTGCAGAAGCGGCTGGATGTGCTGATTGCAGTGTCCGGGGAGGAGCGTAAGCTAAGGAAGCAGGAGAGAGAGGAGCGGACGGAGGATTTGATCCGGAGCATCGAAGCCCGGCTTCTGGATGTAAAGGAAAAGCTCCGAAATGGAGTGGAGGAATACTCTGAGAGTACCAGAGAGGAGCTGTTCCAGCTTCGCATGAAATTTAAGGTCAATGTGGAAAACAGGAAGAGTCTGCAGGAGCTGAAGAAGCTCAATGAACGCAGGATATTCAGAAGCAATCCTACCATGGTGTCCAGGCGCTTTAAGGAAGCCCTGCAGGAGCTGAAGGAGGCCCTGAAGGACAGGTAAGGGGAAAGACAGGGTTTTATGAGGACGCATGTTTCCCCTTATGCACAGGCAGGCCGTATTCCTTGAGGGTTCTTTTTCTTTTATGGCGACGGTGGAGGGCAGACACCTTGTTGTAGACCCAGAAGGAGTAGAGCAGTATATTGTTGGCCCGGCCGATCTTCTGCTTGGTGGTGTACAGATAGGTTTCCCCGCCGGAGGAGATGGCCGCTCCGGAGCGGAGGGCATTGATGAGATCGGTTTCATTCCTGATCCGGGCATCTATGAGAGTATATCCCAGACCCACGCAGTCAGCCTTGTGGAAGTCGCTGCCTCCGATGCCAGGCTTGCCCAAGCGGGCCGCCAGGTCGGCGGCCGCCTGGTTGGAAGCCGGAGATTCGCAGGCATTGAAGGTTTCGATAAAGTCAAAGCGCCGCATCAGCTCCCGGGCCCTTCTGCCCCGACGTGTATTCATCAGACTTAAGTATTTCTCTCCGCAGGGGTGGGCCGGGCCCAGTATACCGCCCAGGTGATGGACGATATCCATCAGGAGGCTGGCGGGCAGTCCCCTCAGCTCCAGCAGGGGAAGCTTTACCCCGGTGGGCATAATGACGATGATGTGGCCCATATCAATGGTATCGTATTCTATTCCCTTGAGAATCACAAAATCCCGGAAATCCTTAGCCTCGCTCTCTTTTTTATAGTGGCGGTAGCCCTTGTAGGAATTGTGGTCGGTGATCAGCATCCCCTGAAACCCTTTTGCCCGCAGCCGGGCTACGGCATCCCAAAGGGGGATTTTTCCATCCAGGGAGCCCTCCTTTGTGTGACAGTGCATGTCCAGCTTCAAAATAAGGCCTTCTTTCTATGTTTTTTATAGTCTTTCATTGTATTTTTCTTCACAGTATTTACAGCGGTAGATTTGCTTCTGTTCATCTGTAAGGATGAAAACATGGGGCAGCTCCTGCTCAATAGAGGTAATGCATCGGGGATTCCTGCACCTGATGATGTGCCGTATTTCCCTGGGAAGGATCAGTTCCTTTTTATCCACGATGCTGCCGTCCTTGATGACGTTGACGGTGATGTTGTGGTCGATGAATGCGAGAACGTCCAGGTTCAGGGTATCGATGGCACATTCCACTTTCAGGATATCCTTTTTTCCCATTTTGTTGCTTCTTGCATTCTTGATGATGGCAACAGTACAGTCCAGCTTGTCCAGCTGCAGGTGATGGTAGATGGACAGACTCTTTCCGGCTTCGATATGATCCAGTACAAAGCCTTCTTCTATTTTTCCGACATTCAGCATAAATATTCCTCCGGTTCTATTTTACTTCGATTTCCAGCAGGGTCAGGATCAGAGCCATCCTCACATAGACACCGTACTGTACCTGCCTGAAATAAGCGGCTCTGGGATCCTCATCCACATCCACGGAGATCTCGTTCACTCTGGGAAGGGGATGGAGTACCAGCATATTCTCTTTGGCCAGATTCATTTTTTCTTTGTTCAGTATATAAAAATCCTTCAGCCGCACATAGTCCTCCTCATTAAAAAAGCGTTCCCTCTGCACTCTGGTCATATACAGAAAGTCCAGCTGGGGCATGATCTCTTCCAGGCGGATGACCTCCTCAAAGGGGATATCCTTCTCTCGGAGCATTTCTGTGATGTAGTCCGGCACCTTCAGCTCTTCGGGAGAAATGAAGATGAAGCGGATGCCGGGATAGCGGACAAGCGCATGGATGAGGGAGTGGACGGTACGGCCGAATTTTAAGTCACCGCACAGGCCGATGGTAAAGTGATCCAGCCTTCCCCGCAGGGAACGGATGGTCAGCAGGTCGGTGAGGGTCTGGGTGGGGTGCTGATGCCCCCCGTCCCCAGCGTTGATGACGGGGATGGAGGCTTTTTCGGCGGCTACCATAGGCGCCCCCTCCTTTGGATGCCGCATGGCACAGATGTCGGCAAAGCAGGAAATAACCCTGATTGTGTCGGACACGCTCTCCCCCTTGGAGGCGGAGGAGGAGCCTGCATCGGAAAAACCGATCACGCTTCCACCCAGATTCAGCATGGCTGATTCGAAGCTGAGCCTGGTTCTGGTGCTGGGTTCATAAAAACAGGTGGCCAGCTTTTTTCCTTTGCAGGCATGGGCATATTTGCCCATATTTTGTTCCATATCGCTGGCCAGGTCAAAGAGCCTGTCCAGCTCTTCTACGGTAAAGTCCAAAGGACTCATCAAATGTCTCATAATCATCTTCCTTTCCGGGTGATTGCAGAATAAAATCGAAGAGAAATACCTTCCCTTCGATTTTTATTGAGCTTATTTAAAAGTAAGCAGCTCCTCTACCGGCTTACGCCTGGGAGCTGCCGGCTCCTCAGCAGGATAGCCGATAGGAATAAGGGCAACAACCTCCCTGTCCTCAGGAACCTCCAGAAGCTCAGCCACTCTGGCCTCATCAAAAATACCCTCGATCACGCTGCCGATGCCTTTTTCATATGCGGCAAGACAGAAGGTCTGGGATGCCACGCCTGCATCATACATCTGCCAGCCGTCCCCTCTTTTGGTAGAAAAGGAGCCGTCTCTTTCATAGCCGGACCTGGATTTGAGGATGGTAACCACGATCAGCATAGGGGCGCGCCTGATGATGGTGCCGTTGTGGGGATAGTCGTCAGTGCACTCATCTGCGATCCTGTCCTTCAAGCCGCCCTCCACTGCAATATAACGGGCGATCTGGGTATGCTTCCAGCTGGGGGCATAGGACGCCGTCTCTATGATTTCCTCCAGCAGGGAATGGTCGATGGGCTGTTCAGTAAATCGGCGGATGCTCCTGCGTCCTTTGATGCATTCTTTTGCTGTCATATATGCTCTCCTCCATTCGCAAAGCTGTCTCAAAACTTTTTTATTCATGATACCATAGGAAGGGTTCTCTTTCAACGGGAAAAAATATTTTGCATTCTATATGCCTATCCGATATAATGAATCCAGAGATCATAACTGCGCTAAACGAAGGAGGGTAATCGGGATGGAATTTGCAGAGAGAAAGCGGCTGTTGTTTTTTGGTCTGCCCTGGACATTTACAAAATATACGGTACAGGAGGAAAATATCGTCATCAATTCGGGACTGCTGACTACCCATGAGAACGATTGCTATATGTATAAGATACAGGATGTGGAGCTTCAGGCCTCCCTTTTTGAAAGGCTGTTCAGGCTGGGGACGGTGGTATGCCATACCGGAGACACCACCCACCCCAGGCTGATACTGGAGCATATCAGAAATGCCAAGGCGATCAAGGACTTTATCCTGCAGGCCTCGGAGGAGGCCAGGAGAAGGAGGCGTACTCTCAACACCCTGGATATCGGCTCAAATGCAGGAGACGGCATGGAGCTGCAGGAGTGAGGAAGGGAGCGGTGTGAAAGGCGGTTTCATATCGCTCCTTCCTCTCCTGAGGCTTCGGATTCCTTCAGCAGCCGTTCGAATAAAAGGCCGGCCAGGATCCAGAAGGGAAGATAGTCCAGCCGGATTATTTTTTTGATGTTCCATCTGGAGCGGCTGTAGTCCCAGGGACAGACATCCCGGCGCATCAAAAGGGAACCGGTGATATATTCGCCCATAAAGATCAGGGAGGCATAGGTGAGCCCGCGGAGGAGAAAGTGACGGTTTTTTACCAGTCTGCATACGGGAGAGAGAAAGGCAGCCATACCGTAGATGGGGAACATCCAGACGGAGGTATTGCCGGCCAGCTTCCATTCCCTCCGGCGCAGGGAGTTCAGGGCTGTAAAGGAGATTTCCAGGCACCAGCCCAGGATGCCGCAGTGGATGAAATTATGGATTAGTTTTCTCATGATGTTTAGTATGGGCAGAAGGGACGGAAAATATACAGGCTATGAAAGGGGCAGGGATGGGATGAAGTACAAGGATGCCATGGAGTATATGGAAGAAATAGGCAAATACGGCAGTGTACTGGGACTGGAAGGGATGAGGGAGCTGTGCAGGAGACTGGGGGATCCCCAGCAGGAGTTGAAATTTGTACACATTGCGGGCACCAACGGGAAGGGCTCTGTGCTGGCCTATGTGTCCACGGCCCTCCAATGCGCCGGGTACAGAGTGGGCAGATATCTCTCTCCGGTGATTTTCGAGTACAGGGAAAGGATACAGGTGAACGGCAGGTATATCACCCAGAAGGGATTCTGCGAATGTCTGGAGCTGATACGGACAGCAGCCGGAGAAATGGCGGCTGAGGGCTTTGCCCATCCCACAGCCTTTGAAATCGAGACAGCGGCAGCCTTTTTGTATTTTAAGCAGAAGTCTTGTGACATCGTGGTGCTGGAGACCGGACTGGGCGGAGGGCTGGATGCCACCAATGTCATCCCTCCGCCGGAGGCGGCAGTATTTGCTTCTATCAGCATGGATCATATCCAGCTGCTGGGCGACACCCTGGAGGAGATAGCAGAAAAAAAGGCAGGAATCATCAAAAGAGGGTGTCCGGTGATCAGCATGGGACAGCAGCCGGAGGCGGAAGGGGTACTGAGGGCCAGGGCAGAGGAGAATGGATGTACCTTCTGCATGCTGGATGAGGGGAGGATCAGAAAGGTCAGGTATGGCCTGGAAAGGCAGAGGTTTTCTTATGGCGGCCTGCAGGATCTGGAGATCTCGCTGGCAGGACAGCATCAGGTCAGGAATGCAGCCCTGGCGGTGGAGGTGCTCAGGATGCTGGGTGAGCGCGGGTTTGCAGTGCCGGAGAAGAGACTGAGGCAGGGGCTGCTGCAGACGGAGTGGAGGGGGCGTTTTGATATCATAGGCAAAAAGCCCTATTTTATTGCAGACGGGGCGCATAATGAGGATGGAGCCAAAAAGCTGGCGGAGTCCCTGCGGTTTTATTTTACAAATAAAAAGATTGTATATATAATGGGAGTATTGAGGGATAAGGAATACCACAGAATGATACGGGCAACCTTTGAACTGGCAGAGCACATTGTGACAGTCACGCCGCCGGGCAGCCCCAGGGCTCTGCATGCCTGTGAGCTGGCAGGGGAGGTTCGGAGATATCATCCCAGTGTGACAGCCGCCGACAGCATAGAGGAGGCCGTAGAACTGAGTTATCTGCTGGCGGATCAGGGCAGCGTGATTGTGGCCTTCGGTTCCTTGTCCTATCTGGGAGCTTTGATAAGGGCTGTAGAAAACAGAGACAAAGGCATGGTGGTATAAATGATAGACAGGAAAAAAATAGAGGAAGGCGTGCGGCTGATCCTGGAGGGCATCGGAGAGGATGGCAGCAGGGAAGGGCTGGCCGGTACGCCGGATCGGGTAGCCAGGATGTATGAGGAGATATTTTCAGGTATGGAGGAGGATGCCGGGGAGCATCTGCGGAGGGTGTTCACCGCCGACCATCATGAGATGGTGGTGGAAAAGGATATCTGCTTTTATTCCACCTGTGAGCATCATCTGATGCCTTTTTACGGAAAGGCCCATATCGCCTATATACCTGACGGGAAGGTGGTGGGGATCTCCAAGCTGGCCCGTACGGTGGAGGTATTTGCCAGGAGGCTGCAGATACAGGAGCAGATGACGGCTCAGATCGCGGATGCCATCATGGAGCATCTGAAGCCCCTGGGAGTAATGGTGATCCTGGAGGCAGAGCACCTGTGTATGACGATGCGGGGAGTGAGGAAGCCGGGCAGCCGGACGAAGACCCTTGTCACAAGGGGGCTGTTTGCAGAGAGTAAGGAGCTTCGGGCCCAGGCTTTCATGCTGATACAGTAGGGTCTCGGGAGGAGCGTGGTAACAGGAATGGATGGAATAAGCGGTGTGGGGGAGCGGGTGAACCGCATATTGGAGAATGAGGAATATAAAAGGTATCTTGGGCTGAATGAGGCAGCGGAGAGGGAGAGGGAGTTCTGCCGGCATGATATGGGACATTTTCTGGATGTGGCCCGGCTGGCGGTGATATTGAATCTGAAGGAGGGACAGAAGGTGGAGGAGGAGCTGATCTATGCGGCGGCTCTTCTACACGATATCGGGAGACATGTGCAGTATGCAGATGGAACGCCCCATGAGGAGGCCGGCGCGGCGCTGGCGGCCTCTGTTCTGGCGGCCTGTGGATTTGATCCCCAAGAAAGGAAGCTTGTGGAGGAGGCGATCCTGTCCCACCGCAGCCGGGAGGCGGCTGGACGGCCGGGGCTTGGCGGGCTGCTCTGCAGGGCAGATAAGCTGAGCCGGGGCTGCTTTGCCTGCAGGATGCAGGATAGGTGCAGCTGGGAAAAGGAGAAAAAGAACCTGCAGTTATTGTGGTAAGGAGGAAAGAGCAAGTGAAAATTGGCAGCAGAGATTTTGAGTTGGGAAAGCATACATATCTTATGGGGATTTTAAATGTGACACCGGATTCCTTTTCTGATGGAGGAAGGTTCTATGAGCGGGACAGGGCCCTGAAGCATGTGGAGGAGATGATAGAGGAGGGAGCGGATATCATCGACATTGGCGGTGAATCTACCCGTCCCGGCTACACGGCGCTTTCGGATGAGGAGGAAACAGAGAGGGTAGTGCCGGTGATTGAGGCAGTCAAGAAGAGGTTTGACATCCCGGTTTCTCTGGATACCTGCAAAAGCAGGGTGGCCCATGCAGGGATAGAGGCCGGTGCCGATCTGATCAATGACATTTGGGGATTGAAATATGATGATGCCATGGCGGCAGTGATAGCAGAGAGCGGATTGCCCTGCTGTCTGGGCCATAACAGGAAGGAAGGATATCAGAATTTTATGGAGGAGGTGGCCGCTGATCTGGAAGAGACCCTCAGACTGGCTGCCCGGGCGGGCATAGGAAAGGAGAGGATCATCCTGGATCCCGGCGTTGGCTTCGGCAAGAGCTATGAAAACAACCTGGAGATCCTGAACCGTCTGGGAGAGCTGGAGAAGCTGGGCTGTCCGCTGATGCTTGGAGCCAGCCGGAAGTCAGTCATCGGGCTGACTCTGGATCTGCCTGTGGAGGAAAGGCTGGAGGGAACTCTGGTGACCACAGTTCTGGCTGTGCTGAAGGGCTGCTCCTTTGTGCGGGTACATGATGTGAAGGAAAACCTGCGTGCTGTCCGCATGGTGGAGGCTGTTTTGAACAGCGGGGGCATGCAGGGCAGATGAGCTGCCCCGTAGCCGGGCTGCAGGTGAAAGCGAGGAAGGGAGGGAAGCGTGAGATGAAGCGCCGGGAGGAGGATATCATCAGGATAGAGAATCTGGAGGTGTTTGCTTATCATGGGGTATATTCCTGGGAGAGGGAGGAAGGCCAGAGGTTCTATATCAACGCAGCATTATATGTGGAGACCGGGAAAGCGGTACAGGAGGATTTGCTGGAGCTGTCTGTGGACTATGGAGCTGTCTGCCATTTTATGAGCCGTTTTATGAATGAGAATCCCTGTAACCTGATCGAGACGGCTGCGGAACGGCTGGCGGCGGCGGTGCTGCTTGCCTTTTCGCCGGTGAGGGGGATTACCCTGGAGATACGCAAGCCCGATGCTCCCATCGGCCTGCCCTTTGAGTCAGTTTCGGCAGAGATCAGCAGGAGGTGGAGCACCGCTTATCTGGCTATGGGCTCCAGCCTGGGGGACAGGGAAGCCCATATCAGAAATGCTGTTGAGGCTATGGAGGAGGAACCCAAAATAAGGGTAAAAAAGGTATCGGAGCTGATCCCAACAGCTCCCTATGGAGGGGCAGCCAGGGAGGAATTTCTGAACGGCGCAATGGAGATCGAAACTCTGTTTACCCCTGAGCAGCTGCTGGACTGCCTGCATGCCCTGGAGGAGGCGGCCGGCAGGGTAAGGAAGGAACGGTGGGCAGACCGGACACTGGATCTGGATATTCTTTTGTATGAGGATCTGATCCTTTGGACGGAGCGGCTGGCCATTCCCCATCCTGACATGATCAACAGGGAGTTTGTCCTCAAGCCCCTGGCACAGATAGCGCCCTATGTGCTGCATCCTGTCTGCCGTGAGCCGGTGAGGGCGCTGCTGGAGCGGCTTTCCGGGAGGTAAGCCACAGTGCCGGACTCTCACAGCAGGGTTCGGTACAGCCTCAGGATCGCCTCTTCCATCCTGTCCTCCTCCAGAGAGGAATAGTTGATGACAAAAATATGCTCCGCTGCGGCCGGCGCATGGATATAGTACTGTGAGAGGGAGGATATTTTGATGCCGTTCTGTCCTGCTTTCCGGCAGAACTCCTCATCGGATATCCGGGTATTGATTTTGAGGAGGAAGTGGAGTCCTGCATCCTCCTCCGAAATGGTTACATAGGAGGCCAGGGGGCTGTTCCTGATACAGGACAGCAGCCGGTCTTTTTTGTTATGGTAATAATTGCGCATACGGTTAATATGCTTTTCAAAGTAGCCATGCTCAATAAAGCGGGCCAGGGTGTATTGTTCAAAGTTGGATACGGTACAGGAGTAAAAGGACAGCCTGGAATAAAAGGCGCTGACCAGGTGCATGGGAAGAACCATGTAGCTGATGCGCACAGTGGAGGACAGTGTCTTGGTAAAGGTATTGATGTAGATGACCTTTTCCAGCGCATCGATGCTCTGCAGGGTAGGGATGGGCTGTCCGTTCAGGCGGAATTCGCTGTCATAATCATCCTCAATAATGTATCTTGCTTCTGATTTTGAGGCCCATCCCAGCAGCTCGTAGCGGCGGCTGATGGGCATGACGATACCGGTGGGGAAATGGTGGGAGGGCGATATATGGATCACGTCTACCGATCTTTCCTCCAGTCCGGTGATGCTGATACCGCTGTCGTCCAGGGAAATATGCTCGCAGGGAGCATGGTGGCTGTTATAGATTTTGGCGATCTTGTGATAGCCCGGATCTTCTACGGCATATCTTTTTTCGATGCCCAGAAGCTGCACGATCAGGCTGTAGAGATATTCCGTGCCGGCACCGATGATGATCTGTGCCGGAGAGACTGACAGGCCGTGAAAGTCCTTCAGATGACAGGCGATTGCCCGGCGCAGGGGAAGGATGCCCCCGCAGGGAGGATTGGTCATAAGGTCGATCTGGCTGTCCCTGAGCAGCTCCCGGATCAGCTTGGACCAGATGGAAAAGGGAAAGCTGCTGGAGCAGGTCTGATTGCTGGTAAAATCAGCCAGATAGGGAGACTGCTGGGAGGGGAGGCAGACATTTGCGGCCGGGCCCTCCGCCACGGGGGGCGGAGCAATGGTTTTGATATCATTCACAAAATATCCCTTTTTAGGGATGGAATAAATATAGCCCTCAGCAATGAGCTGGGCATAGGCATTTTCTACAGTGATGGTGCTTATGCCCAGATTTTTTGCAAAGCTGCGCTTGGAGGGCAGGCGGGTCCCGGCCTTCAGATTTCCCTGAAGTACGTCGTTTTTAATGCATTTGTACAGATGCTCGTAGAGAGAATCTGACCCTAAATCTGCAAAGGAGTAGGTCAACATAATGAAAAAACCTCCTGATCTGACCATTTTGAATATATATAAAATGGATATTTTTTTATGTTCAGATTTTCATTATAATCAAGAATCGTAAGGAAGTAAAGAAGCTTTAGGAAAGGAAAAGGGATATCAGAATGAAGGAAAACAGATATAAGCTGAATAAGGAACTGGCACAGATGCTCAAGGGCGGGGTGATCATGGATGTGACCACACCGGAGCAGGCCAGGATAGCGGAGGCGGCAGGAGCCTGTGCTGTGATGGCTCTGGAAAGGATCCCCGCAGACATCAGGGCGGCAGGCGGAGTCTCCAGGATGAGCGATCCCAGGATGATCAAGGGCATCCAGGCCGCCGTATCCATTCCGGTTATGGCAAAATGCCGGATCGGACATTTTGCAGAGGCACAGATTCTGGAGGCCATCGAAATTGACTATATAGATGAGAGTGAGGTGCTTTCTCCGGCGGACGACCTGTACCACATTGACAAGACCCGGTTCCGGGTACCCTTTGTCTGTGGGGCAAAGGATCTGGGAGAGGCTCTGAGACGTATAAGCGAGGGGGCCTCCATGATCAGGACAAAGGGGGAGCCGGGAACCGGGGACATCGTCCAGGCAGTCCGGCATATGAGGAAAATGAACAGTGAAATTGCCCGTCTGAAGGGAATGCGGGAGGACGAGCTGTTCCAGGCGGCAAAGGAGCTCCAGGTACCCTATGACCTGGTAAGCTATGTGCATGAGAACGGCAGGCTGCCGGTGGTTAATTTTGCTGCAGGAGGAGTGGCTACGCCTGCCGATGCGGCGCTGATGATGCAGCTTGGCGCAGAGGGTGTATTTGTTGGCTCCGGCATCTTTAAGTCAGGCAATCCCGAGAAGCGGGCCAATGCCATCGTAAAGGCTGTGACCAACTTTACAGATGCGGCATTGATCGCCTCCCTTTCCGAGGATCTCGGCGAGGCAATGGTGGGCATCAACGAGCAGGAGATAGAGCTGCTGATGGCTGAGAGAGGTAAATAATATGAGGGTGGCGGTATTGGCAGTGCAGGGAGCCTTTGCAGAGCATGAACAGATGCTGGACAGACTGGGCGCAGACTATGTGGAGCTGAGAAAAAAGGAGGATCTGGACAGGGATTTTGACGGTCTGATCCTGCCGGGAGGCGAAAGCACTGTGCAGGGCAAGCTGCTGAGGGAGCTGGATATGTTCGATCCCTTAAAGGGCAGGATCGAGGAGGGACTGCCTGTGCTGGGTACCTGTGCCGGGCTTATCCTTCTGGCTCGCAGGCTGTGCAATGACGGCAGGATCCATTTCGGCACCCTCCCCGTTGCAGTGAAAAGAAACGCTTATGGCAGGCAGCTGGGCAGCTTTTATACCCGGGAGAAGGTAAAAGGGGTCGGGGTGGTGCCTATGACCTTCATCCGCGCTCCCTATATCGAAAGTGCCGAGGAGGGGGTGGAGGTGCTTTCCCGGGTGGATGGGCATATTGTTGCCGTCCGGTACCAAAACCAGCTGGCGCTTTCCTTCCATCCTGAGCTGGACGAGGATCTGAGAATCCATGGCTGCTTTCTGGGTATGATGAAGGGCTGAAGGAGGGAGCAATTCCATCAGGGTTCCTACAGGGGTGTATATACGAAAAAAGACAAGTTTTCTGTTCGGAACTTCGTCGCAAAATCTTTTGTCGGATTAAAAAAGATTTTGACGTTTTATGGCGGATGTGGTATGATTTACATCGGACGAAGGAAAACGAGAACAAAAGACAGAAGGAGAATACAAGATGATGAAGAACATTGAGAAAATGAAATTGAAAAAGCGGCTGAGTTTCGGATACACCGCTGTAATCGTCATGATGATTGTATCCTGTATGTTCTGTTTAGTGGGAATGCTGGTGCTCAGAATGACCTTTGACAGCTATTTGAACGGAGCGCAGAAGGCTGATACTGCCATTAAGAACTGTCGTATCAACACCAATATAGCAGGCAGGAATCTGCGGGAAATGGTATTGAATGAGGATATGGGCTCCTATAGCAGCTACAGGGCTACTATTGAGGAGAAGGTGAATGAGATAGAAGGCTTTCTGTCAAACCTGAAGGAAGCCGATGTGCTTCCTGCATCGAAATATCAGGAGTATGAGCAGCTGATCAGCGACTGGGGAGACGTAGCCTACAGCATCATGAAGGATGTGGAGAATGGCAACCATGAGGTGGCAGTTGACAGGATGCTGAATGAATGCGCCCCGGCTCTGAATAAGCTGATTACGCTGTCCGTTGCCATTGACAAGGAAGTGGATGAGCTCAAGGCAGAGGCGATCACTGCCAACAGAGTTGTGCTCTATGCCAGCATCGGCGCTATGCTCATTATACTGGTTCTGGCGTTTTTGATGGCAAGAGCCATTGCCAGCAGGGTCATTGATTCTATCATCAGGCCGGTTCGGGAGATCGAAAGAGTGGCAGGTGAGCTGTCACAGGGTAATCTGCACAGCAGGATCGACTACGAATCAGAGGATGAGATCGGCGCTCTGGCAGAGAGCCTGAGGCAGTCTATTGCAGCCCTCAGTATCTATGTGGATGATATCGGAAGCATCATGAAGGAATTCTCCACCGGCAACTTCAATGTGAACCTGCATACGGAATGGCTGGGAGATTTTAAGGAAATACGCAACTCCTTCAAAGGCTTTGAAGAGAGTATGTCACAGACCATCAAGGGGATTCAGAGTGTGGCCAATGAGGTAAAGAGCGGCTCCGAGCAGGTGGCGCAAAGTTCTACCGACCTGGCACAGGGCGCTACCGATCAGGCAGGGGTTACCCAGGAGCTGACGGCTACCCTGGAGAGTGTATCCGAGCAGGTAGCCCGGAATGCTGAGAATGCAATGGACATCAGCAAGCAGGTGGGGAACACTGGGGAGGCTATCATCCAAAGCAACGAAAAGATGCGTGAGATGGTGGAAGCCATGAAGGAAATCAATGATTCCTCCAGGGAGATCAGCAAGATCATCGCAACCATCAACGATATTGCGTCCCAGACCAATCTGCTGGCGCTGAATGCCTCCATTGAGGCAGCCAGGGCGGGAGAGGCAGGAAAAGGCTTTGCAGTGGTAGCGGATCAGGTTTCCGTACTTGCTACCCAGAGTGCTGATGCCGCCAAGGAATCTACTATATTGATAGAGACATCAGTAAGGGCTGTGGAAAAGGGCATGGTAGTGGCAGATGAGACAGCAAAGCAGCTGGAAGAGATCGTAACCGCTTCCAAGGTGGTGGCAGAGGAGGTCAGCAAGGTAGCCGTTGCCTTGGAAGAGCAGACAGAGGCCATATTCCAGATCAATCAGGGTGTGGAGCAGATCAACGATGTGGTACAGACCAACTCCGCAACCTCAGAGGAATGCGCAGCAGCCAGCCAGGAGATGAGTGGGCAGGCAAGCAGCCTGGAGGGACTTATCAGCAGGTTTGCAGTAAAATAACAGATATCGATAAGAAGAATCAGCGGCTTTCGGCAAAGAATTGCAGGGAGCCGTTTTTTCTACTTGTTTCTGCTGTAAATTCCATTTATAATAACTGTAATAGGTAATATGGTATTTATTATTTTGAGGTGATGGAGGATATTGGGATGAGAGAGGTAAAAGTGGATCTGTCAGATGTGAGGGCGGCCGGGGAAAGCAGGAACCTGACCGTTATCAGCGCAAGCTGTATTTTGTATGCCGTACTGACGGCCGCCTATCTCCTGCAGGTATTCAAGGGTGAGCGTTCTCTTTCCTATTTTTTGATTGTGATGCTGTGCTGTGCGCTGCCCTGCTTTTTTTCTTTGGCAGCCTATAGGCGCAAAAAAGACAGTGTGGCTGTTCGATACATAATCGGCGGAGGCTTTGCTCTGTTTTATGCCTATATTATTTTTACAGCAGCCACCCGAGTTACTTTTTGCTATATCGTGGTGGTCTATATTATCCTGACAGTTTATGTGGACAAATGGCTGTCCATGGGTCTGGGAGTGTATGCGGTGGCAGTGAATGGGGCGGAAATGGTTTATCGGCTGTCCAAAGCGGGTATGAGCGCAGAGGATGTTATGGAGATGGAGATTGTTTTTGCCTGCCTGGTGTTTGCCGTTATTTTTACCTTTATGGCCCATACCAAAATCTCCCGGATCAATCAGGCTAATATAGAACGGGCTGAACGGGAGAAGAAGCAATCGGAGGAGCTGCTTGCCATGATGCTGGGAGTGGCGGATCGGCTCTGTGAGGATGTGAGCAGTGTCACCGAACGGACAGAGAATCTGAAGAATTCTATAGGCATAACGCAGGGTATCATGGAGGAGTTTTCCAAGGGGACCGGAGAGGCGGCAGAGGCTATTTCCATACAGAAAAACAATACAGAGGAAATCAACAGGCAGATCGGCGAGGTGGGCGGAGTGACCGATGCCATGCTGTCTAACATCAATATAACAGAGGAGAAGCTGGAGGAGGAGAAGCAGGCCATCCGCCATTTGCTCCGGCAGGTGGAAAACTCAGAGGCGGCAGGCAGAAGGGTGGCTGTGGAGATGGAGAGCCTGATGGACTATGCAGGAAAGATGCAGGGGATCCTGGGCATGATCACCAGTGTAGCCAACCAGACGGCCATGCTGGCGCTGAATGCCAGCATTGAGGCAGCCCGGGCAGGGGAAGCGGGAAGGGGCTTTGCCGTGGTTGCATCGGAAATCTCCTCACTGGCCGGACAGACCAGAAAGGCTACAGGGGATATCAATGACTTGATCGGCAGTGTGACAACGGCTGTGGCCGAGGCGGCAGAGTCTATAGAAAGGCTGCTTGGCAGCAATGAACTGCAGTCAGAATTTATCAGTCAGACGGCAGGCAATTTTGACCAGATCGAGAAGGAGGTTGGGGAGATTTTTGACCAGATTGGTCATTTGAAGAGAATGGTAGATGTGGTGGCTGCAGCCAACAGCGCTGTCAGTGAGAATATAGACAATGTGTTTGCCATCACAGAGGAAGTGACTGCAGGAGCAAACGAGACTCTTGAGGGAGGCCGCCATGATTTGGAAAGCATTGAGGGCATCGTGGGCATCATGCAGGATATCAGCAAAAGAACAGAGGAACTCAGGGGAAAAAGAGTGCATTAAGAGAAATCGCTGCCATAAAAAAACAACCCATATGACGGAATGGGTTGTTTTTTATCCTTATATCTTATTAAGCAATCTTATTTACAGCCTGACTCAGCCTGGATACTTTTCTGGAAGCAGTGTTTTTATGATATACACCCTTAGAAGCAGCTTTGTCGATAGCTGATATAGCAGCCAGTAATGCGGCAGAAGCAGCAGACTTATCCTGTGCTGCCACAGCAGCATTTACTTTCTTTATAGCTGTTTTCACACCTGATTTGATCGCCTTATTTCTGTCAGCCTTTGTTCTGTTCACTAGAATTCTTTTTTTTGCAGACTTGATGTTAGCCAAGAACCACACCTCCTATTGTTTCATCACCTTGATATAGTCAGTTTGAAAGTATCTCATTAAAGCCGGACACGGACGTCTTAATGTAAATACGCTCGTATAATTGTAGAATAAGAGTTTGTGTATGTCAATACATAATTCATTTTTTTTTGTTAAAAATATGGGGTAGGAGAGTCTGGCGGCAGCTGCAGCGACAAACGGTTTTGCCTGCATAGACTAAACAAAGAAAAGGTTTGGGAGCGGACAGATGAGTTGTTTTCAGGTAAGAACGGATTTGGCACTGGAGGCCAGAGAGAGTATTGGAGAAACGAAGGAAGAAATCCGGGGAGTCAGCGTGGAAGAGACCTATGATGAGGAGAATGAAATCAGGATAACCAGGGTGGTGATCGAGACCAGGAATGCTGCAAAGGCCATGGGAAAGCCCATGGGAGTCTATGTCACCCTGGAGGCTCCCGGAATGGTGGAGCAGGAGGAAAATTACCATCAGGAAATCTCATCTGCTCTGGCAGGGGAGCTGAGGGAGATTATCCCGGATTCCGAGAGGGAGCAGTCTGTTTTGGTGGTGGGACTGGGCAACCGGGATGTGACGGCAGATGCCCTGGGGCCTAATGTGGCAGATAACCTTTTTGTCACCAGGCACGTGGTAAAGGAGTATGGAAAGGCAGCCTATAGCAAGTCCCGGATGCATATGATAAGCTGCATCGTTCCCGGAGTGATGGCAAAGACAGGCATGGAAAGCGCGGAAATTGTCAAAGGGGTGGTGGAGCAGACATCCCCTGATGTGGTGATCGTGGTGGATGCCCTGGCAGCCAGGTCAACCAGAAGGCTCAATCGTACGATCCAGATTACCAATACGGGTATCCATCCGGGATCGGGAGTGGGCAATCACAGAAATGGGCTGACCGAGGAGAGTCTGCAGGTGCCGGTCATTGCAATAGGGGTTCCCACGGTGGTGGACGCGGCCACCATCGTAAGTGATGCCACTGCAGGACAGACCAACGGAAGCCCGGCTGAGCTGAGCAATATGTATGTAACCAGCAAGGATGTGGACTATCAGGTCAGGCAGATCGGACACATCATCTGCGATGCAATTAACGAAGCCCTGGAATTATAGAAGCTTTTCCCACATATAATGGACTGGTATATTTTAGCAGATCAGAGGTGGGGCAGTTGTATTCCGGAGGCAGGAGCAGAAAAACGGGAGGGAAAAAAAGGGCAGCGGCAGGCGCTATGGCGTTCCTGGCCGGAATGGCGTTGCTCTGCGCCCTGTTGGCCACTCCCGGAGATGAAAAGTCGCAGGAAAAAGGTAGGCTTCAAAAAAAGGCTGTCTTGTGGCTGCAGGAGCAGACAGGAAGAGCCTATATGCCTGTTTTTGCGTTTGTGGAAGAAGAGACAGGCATGAGAGGAGGCATTCTGGAGCAGCTTGGAAAATATTTTCTTTCAGGCACCCCTCTTTTGGCCTATGGCAGTGAGCAGGAAAACGGACAGATCGGGATAGAGGATAAGGAAACCCATGATCTGCTCATCAGGCAGGAGGGAAGTGATGAGGAAAGAAAGGAGCTGGAGGACGGCTCACTGGAGTATGACCAGGGGGCACTCCATATAGACAGTGACCTGCATAAGGCCATGCAGGATGAAAACAGTCGCCACAGCCAGGTTCAGGAGGAGGCGGATCCCATACCGGAGGAGCGGCCGGAGGACACAGGGGGCTTTCAGAAGGCCTTGAAAAAAAGCTATGAATATAATTGGGGGGAGCTGAAGGAATATGAGGACATTGTTTCGGCCTTCTATGCCATAGACAATACCACTTCTGTCTCAGATCAGAGGCTGAATCTGGAAAATCTTTTGGGAAAGGATATGAGGGTTTCCGGAGAGGGATCCGGGGAGGGCTATCAGATCCTGATCTATCATACCCATTCCCAGGAGGGATTTGTGGATTCTGTAAAGGGGGATCCCTCAACCACCATCGTGGGCGCCGGGGAGAAGCTGGCGCGTCTGCTGGAGGAGAACTATGGTTTCCGGGTTCTGCATCATACCGGAGAGTATGATGTGGAGGCCAGAGATTATGCCTATTCCAATTCTCTGCCCGCCATCAGCCAGGTATTGGCTCGGAATCCGGAGATTCAGGTGGTGATAGACCTCCACCGGGATGCGGTGGCAGAAGGCCGGAAGCTGGTGGTGGACCTGGACGGCAGGCCCACTGCCCAGTTCATGTTTTTCAACGGACTCAGCAGAACCAGGGAAAACGGAGACATCTCCTATCTGGAAAATCCTTACATAGACCACAATCTGGCCTTTTCCTTCCAGGCTCAGGTTGCCTGCAACGAATACTATCCCGGCCTGGCGAGAAGGATCTATCTGAAGGCCTATCGATACAACATGCATCTGAGGGCACAGTGTATGCTGGTGGAGCTGGGGGCCCAGACCAATACGGTGGAGGAAATCATGAATGCCGTGGATCCCCTGGCCCACGTGATCGCCAAGGTACTGAGCGGGGAGACAGGAGATCAGGCCAGGGAGGCAGCAGGCATTGAACTGGACAACGGCGGCTGAACTGTGATATACTTACTCCGATTATAAAGGAACAGAGGCATCGGCCGGATAGGGATGCCCGGGCAGGGATGCACAGCAACGGAGGAAATCAATGTCAGGGACAGAGCAGAGTAAAATAAGAAACTTTTGTATTGTGGCACATATTGATCATGGAAAATCCACTTTGGCGGACCGTATCATAGAAAAAACAGGGCTGCTGACCAGCAGGGAGATGCAGGCCCAGGTACTGGACAATATGGAGCTTGAGAGGGAGAGAGGGATTACCATCAAGGCCCAGACCGTCCGTATCATCTACAAGGCCCGGGACGGAGAGGAATATATCTTCAACCTGATCGACACGCCGGGGCATGTGGATTTTAACTATGAGGTCAGCAGGAGCCTGGCTGCCTGTGACGGAGCCATCCTGGTGGTGGATGCAGCCCAGGGGATTGAGGCTCAGACACTGGCTAACGTATATCTGGCTCTGGACCACGATCTGGATGTGTTTCCTGTGATCAATAAGATCGATCTGCCCAGTGCGGAGCCCCAGCGGGTGAAGGATGAGATCGAGGATGTGATCGGCTTGGAGGCTCAGGATGCCCCTATGATTTCGGCAAAAAACGGCATCGGTATCGAGGAGGTGCTGGAGGCTGTGGTCCACAGGCTGCCGGCTCCCGGGGGCAGCCCGGATCACCCCCTGCAGGCACTGATCTTTGATTCCCTCTATGATTCCTACAAAGGGGTCATTGTATTCTGCCGGATCAAGGAGGGCAGGGTCAGAAAGGGAACCCGGATACAGATGATGGCTACAGGAGCCAGGGCTGAGGTGGTGGAGGTGGGCTATTTCGGGCCGGGACAGTTTCTTCCCTGTGAAGAGCTGTCCGCCGGGATGGTAGGCTACATCACGGCCTCCATCAAGAATGTGAAGGATACCGCCGTGGGAGATACCATCACGGATGCAGCCAATCCCTGCAGGGAGCCGCTGCCCGGATATAAAAAGGTAAACCCCATGGTCTACTGCGGACTGTACCCGGCGGACGGAGCTAAGTATCCGGATCTGCGGGATGCCCTGGAGAAGCTGCAGCTCAATGACGCTGCCCTGCAGTATGAGCCGGAGACCTCCATCGCCCTGGGCTTCGGCTTCCGCTGTGGGTTCCTGGGACTGCTGCACCTGGAGATCATCCAGGAACGTCTGGAGAGGGAATACAATCTGGATCTTGTGACTACGGCTCCGGGTGTTGTCTACCGGGTATATAAGACCAATGGGGAGATGATTGAACTGACCAATCCGGCCAATCTGCCGGAGCCTACTGAGATAGAGCGGATGGAGGAGCCCATCGTCAGCGCGGAGATCATGGTGACCACAGAATTTATCGGCTCCATCATGGAGCTGTGCCAGGAGAGGCGGGGGCGGTATCTGGGTATGGAGTACATGGAGGAAACCAGGGCTCTGCTGAAATATGAGCTGCCCCTGAATGAGATTATCTATGATTTCTTTGATGCCTTAAAATCCCGTTCCAGAGGCTACGCCTCCTTCGACTACGACCTGAAGGGCTATGAGGAATCCCGTCTGGTGAAGCTGGATATCCTGATCAACAGGGAAGAGGTAGATGCCCTTTCTTTCATTGTCCATGCGGACAGCGCCTATGAGCGGGGCAGGAGGATGTGTGAGAAGCTCAAGGACGAGATCCCCAGGCATCTGTTCGAGATTCCCATCCAGGCAGCTGTGGGAGGAAAGGTCATAGCCAGGGAGACGGTAAAGGCCATGCGTAAGGATGTGCTGGCTAAGTGCTATGGCGGCGACATCACCAGAAAGAAGAAACTGCTGGAAAAGCAGAAGGAAGGGAAAAAGCGGATGCGCCAGATCGGCAGCGTAGAGATACCGCAGAAGGCATTTATGAGCGTTCTGAAGCTGGATGACAGATGAGGAGGAAGCTGAGTGTTTATATCCATATTCCATTCTGTGTAAAAAAATGCTTCTATTGTGACTTTCTCTCCTTCCCGGCTCCGGCGGAGGAGAGAGAGGTCTATGTGCAGGCGCTTTTGAGGGAGATAGAGGCAGAGGCAGCCCGGTATGCAGGCGATAGGATAGAGACGGTTTTTTTTGGAGGAGGAACGCCGTCCCTGCTGTGGGAAGGGCAGATCGGGAATGTTTTGGAACGGCTTGCCTCCTTGCTTTCTCTCAGCGGCGATGCAGAGATCACCATGGAGGTCAATCCGGGAACGGCAGCGGGAGATCGGCTGAAGGGCTATCGGAGGGCGGGAGTGAACCGGCTGAGCATCGGAACCCAGTCCCTGCAGGATGGGGAGCTGGCCCGGCTGGGAAGGATACACAGGGCGGAAGATTTTTATAAAACCTATGAAGCGGCCAGAGGGGCAGGCTTTGAAAATATCAATGTGGATATCATGGCGGCTCTGCCGGGCCAGAAGGAAGAGGCTTATATGGATACCCTCCACAGAGTGGCGGAGGTGGGGCCGGAGCACATCTCGGCCTACAGCCTGATCGTGGAGGAAAATACACCCTTCTGGGAGTTGTACGGAGAAGGCCGGCAGCCGGCAGGGCAGCCCCCGCTGCCTGCTGAGGAAGAGGAAAGAAGGCTGGACGGGGCCACAGAGAGGTTTCTGGAGGCACAGGGCTATCGACGCTATGAGATCTCCAATTATGCTAGGGAGGGGTGGGAATGCCGTCATAATATGGCCTGCTGGAAAAGGTATGACTATGTGGGCTTTGGACTGGGCGCGGCTTCAATGGTGGACAATGTGCGCTGGAGGAACACCCCGGATATGTCCTGTTATTTGGCGGGCGCAGGCGGCCCCGGGGACGGTATCCGGGAACAGGTGCAGAGGCTGAGTGAGGCAGAGCAGATGGAGGAATTCATGTTCCTAGGGCTCCGGCTCACAGAGGGGGTTTCAGCGGAGGATTTCGGGAGGCTGTTCGGCAGGGATATTTATCAGGTGTATGGAAAAACCATTGAGAAGCTGAGCCGGCAGGGTCTTCTTCTGGCTGGCCGACGTCTTCGTCTGACGCCCTATGGACGAGACATCAGTAACTATGTGATGGCAGAGTTTTTATTTTGATAAAAAATCTTGATATTTTTACCATATCTTTGTATAATATAGATAATTCCGAATATAGGCTCTTATGTTTGAGTGAATTTACCGGGTGGAAAGGCACCTGCAAGGCAGCAAGGTCATAGAATATAATAAATTGACTTTGGGGGCGCCTTTTGAAAACTTTTCAAAAACCTTTAACTGCGGAAGAAGAAGCCCATTATATCCGGATGCTGCAGGAAGGGAGCAGCACAGAGGCCGGTGAGGCAAGAGAGATCCTGATCGAACGCAACCTGCGTCTGGTTGCCCACATTGCCAAGAAGTATCAGAACGTGGACGAAGATATGGAAGATCTGATTTCCATTGGAACCATAGGACTTATCAAGGCAGTAGCCTCATTTGATTCGGGCAAGGGGAAGCTGAGCACATATGCCTCCCGATGCATCGACAATGAGCTGCTGATGCTGCTGCGGTCGAAAAAGAAAACCTCAAAGGAGGTATCTTTATATGAACCGATAGGTACAGATAAAGAAGGAAATGAGATTAATTTGCTGGATATCATAGAAGCGGAGCAGGTGGATGTGGCGGATAAAATGGAGCTGGCTGCCAATTTAAGGAAGCTGGCTCGTATCCTGCAGAGGTTGGAGGGACGGGAAAGGGAGATCATCTATCTGAGGTATGGGATCTCCACAGGCAGGGAAGTGACACAGAGGGAAATCGGAGAGATGCTGGGAATATCCAGAAGCTATGTGTCGCGGATTGAAAAAAGGGCACTGAATAAATTGAGAAAAGGCTTTGAGAAAGAAAATAATATGAAATACGACAGATAGGGGGAGAAACCATGCTTTTTGTCAAAACAAATAAATTAAAAAAGGGAATGCGGCTTGCGAGACCTATTTATAATAGGGACGGGGTGCTGCTCTATGAGCGTAATTCCAAGCTTACCTCGCAGGGAGTCCTCAGTATTAAGGCTTTTGGGCTGCTGGGCTTATTTATTCTTGAACCGGCGGAACCGGTTCCCCCAATGACCCAGGAGGATATCCTGTTTGAGCGTTTTCAGACCATGACCGTGTTTGCTTTGAGAGAAGAACTGAACAGGATCAAAAATGATGAGAAAAAGAGTCCGAAGCTTCAGGTTATCGTAAATAATATTCAGAGACGTTACGGCCATCTGGACAAAAAGATTAATTTTATCCAGAACCTCAGAAGCAAGGAAGATTATGTATATAAGCATGTCCTGAACGTGGCCATATTAAGCGCCATGATGACCCATGCTTTAAAAATGAGTGTGGAGGAGCAGGCTGAAGTGGTGATAGCGGCTCTTTTGCATGAGATAGGCAAGCTGTCGGTGCCGAAGGAAATTTTAGAGAAGGATGAGCCTGATGAGGCTGAGCTGGAGATTATCTCTACCTATGAGCTGACGGGGCATGAGCTGATCGGCAAGGTGCTGCCGGATTCGCCCAATGTAAGAAGAATCTGTGTGCAGGCTCACAAGGCCATGGAAGCGATACAGAGGGGAGGGACTTTGGATAACAAGAGGCTGCTGCAGGGAGCCAAGGTACTGATCGTGGCAGGGGCATATGACCGGATGACGGCCATGCAGCTGGATCATGCGCCGGAGTCGGAGGTGAGTGCTGTCAGGTATCTGCTGCACAATCAGGAGTTCTTCGATTCGGATGCTATTGATGCGCTGATTCGCTCCATCAATATACTGATACCCGGTGTGAGTGTAGAACTTAACACAGGTGAAAAGGCCATCGTGATAAAAAATAATGACCATAATGTTCTGCGCCCCAGAGTGCTTTGCTTCAAAAATAACAATATCATAGATCTGAGCGAGAAGGAATATGATGATGTCAAGGTTGTTGACATTATGAAGACTATGGATAACCGGTATATTTTTGATACGAAGACTCTGCGGGAAAACGGTATCTTTGTGCCGGAGCCGGAAGAGGCGGAGATGCAGAAGGGGATTGAAGAGGCTGATGAGGAAGATGCGGAAGCATAATCTTTTATGAGGCAGCCTGATTATTTTTATATTCTGAGTTTTAATTTTCATATATTCGATACGTCCGGCGTTCTGCCGAACGTACCGAATATATAAGATTCTGATTGGGGATTCTCCCATTATTCCAAATTTTATTGTTCCTGATTCTTTTTCTGGGATCCAGAAGAGCTGCTTTATTTTTATACAAATTCATAGATAAAAGGAGGGTATATGTACAGTACGATTGTGTCTGCTGCCGTCTGCGGCATGGAGGTGGTTATGGTACACGTGGAGGTTGACATAGCACAGGGCCTGCCCGGCTTTATACTGGTAGGGTATTTGAGCGGAGAGGTAAAGGAAGCGGGGGAGAGAGTAAGGATAGCTTTGAAAAATGCGGGGGTCAGCCTGCCGCCTATGAGGATTACGGTGAATCTTTCCCCGGCTCATATAAAAAAGGGCGGGACTGCCTTTGATTTGCCTATTGCCATTGGAATTCTGAGAACCCTGGGCTACATACCTCCCGACAGTACAGAAGGGCTGCTGGCGGTGGGAGAGCTGAGCCTGAATGGAACGGTAAATCCGGTGAGAGGGGTGCTGCCCCTGGTAAAAAAGGGAAGGGAGGAGGGCTTTGGCCGCTGCATGGTACCCATGGAAAACTGCTGGGAGGGAAGGATGATAGGGGGCATGGATATCATCGGTGCTAGGGACTTGAATGGGGTCATGGAATATCTCAGAAATGGCAGAAGGGAAGAGGAGAGAGAAGACAGACACTGTGAAATGCAGGAGATGAAGCAGGGGGATTTCGGGGAGATTGCAGGTCAGACTGCGGCGAAGAGGGCAGCGGAGATAGCGGCGGCAGGGTTCCACAACCTGCTTCTCATCGGGCCGCCGGGTTCCGGAAAGACGATGATAGCAAAACGAATCCCGGGGATCCTGCCTCCCCTTACGGAGGAGGAAAGGCTGGAGGTATCTTCCATTTATAGTGTGGCCGGGCTTCTGGCCGGCAGGCATTCCCTTATTTCCCACAGGCCTTTTATGAATCCCCATCACACCATCACGGCACAGGCTCTTGTGGGAGGCGGGAGGACGGTGAGGCCGGGAATCATAAGTCTGGCACATAAAGGAGTATTGTTTTTTGACGAGCTTCCGGAATTTAAGACAAATACTGTGGATCTGCTCAGGCAGCCCCTGGAGGAAAAACAGATCCGTATTGTGAGACTGGAGGGAAGTTATGCTTTTCCCGCAGATATTATGTTCGTGGCTGCCATGAATCCCTGTCCCTGCGGCTACTATCCGGATATGAACAGATGCCGATGTACTGCGCCCAGTGTGAGACGATATCAGAACCATGTGTCCGGGCCGGTGCTTGACAGGATAGATATCTGTGCCGGAGTCTCTCCTATTGAAATCAGCCAGCTGGGTGAGGGGCATGTGCAGGAAAGCAGTGAAGCTATACGGTCAAGGGTGATGAGGGCGAGAAGGATCCAGGAGGAAAGGTATCGGGGCAGGGAGTACCGTTTTAATTCCCTGCTTCCCCGGTGTGCTGTGGAGGAATTCTGTTTTCTGGAAAAGGAAGAAAGGGAGTTTCTGGGGCGGGCCTATACCCGCACAGGAATGAGTGCCAGAGCCTACTACCGTGTGCTGAGAGTGGCCAGAACCATTGCGGATCTGGAGGAATCTGAGAGAATCACCGAATTACATCTGGCAGAGGCTCTGGAATGCCGAATGGCGGGAGAAAAATATTGGGAAAGGTAGGAGATGGCCATGGGGAATATGGAATGGGAGGAGCAGAAGGCCTATGCCTACTGGCTGGCCAGGGTGCCCGGTCTGGGTAACGGAACGAAGAAAAGACTGGAGGAGTATGCCGGATCTGCCAGGCTGGTATATGAAATGAGGAGGAGGGATCTGAAAGAGATCCTGACAGAGGCCAAAATAGAAAGGCTGATGAAGGCAAAAGAAAAGGAAGGGATCTGGGAAAGGTATGAGGAGCTGAAACGGCGGGGAATAGGCTTTTACTCCATCTGTCAGCCCGGCTATCCGGAGAAGCTGAAAAATATCCGGGATGCTCCCTATGCAGTCTACGCGGAAGGACGGCTGCCGGAGGACACAAGGCCCGCTGTGGCTGTGATAGGGGCCAGGCAATGTTCGGAATACGGACGTTTTATGGCGGAGAGATGCGGCAGGGAGCTGGCTCTGGAGGGGGTGAACGTGATAAGCGGTATGGCCAGAGGGATCGACGGGATCAGTCAGTGGGCGGCCCTAAAGGCGGGAGGGACCTCCTATGGCGTTCTGGGATGCGGCACCAACATATGCTATCCCCCGGAAAATCATCAGCTCTATGAGGCACTGAAAAGCAGGGGAGGGATATTGTCGGAGCTGCCGCCGGACACAGCGCCCAGGCCGGAGTTTTTTCCTATGCGCAACAGGCTGATCAGCGGCCTGGCTGACCTGGTGCTGATCATAGAGGCCAGGAATAAAAGCGGCACACTGATCACAGCTGATTTGGCTCTGGAGCAGGGGAAGGAGGTGTATGTGGTGCCGGGGCGGGTGACAGATCCCCTGAGTCAGGGGTGCAACCGCCTGCTGGGGCAGGGAGCAGGGCTTATGGGCTCGATCCGGGCCATGCTGGAGGAAACAGGGCTGAGTGCCCGTGCAGCCGGAGCGGATGACCGGGAGGAGGACGCCGGGAGGAGGCCGTATGGATCGGATGGGGAAGAGGAGAGGGTTTTGCATGTGCTGGATTTTTGCCCCAAGAGCCTGGAGAATATACAGAGGGAGACCGGGATGGAATACGGGAGGATGATGTTTGTCCTGATGAAGCTGTGTCTGGATGGCAAGGCAGAGCAGGTGTCCGCCGGACAGTTTGTTATGAAAACAGAAGACGGCTGCCGGTATGAATAAATATTCTCTTTTTTCATAATATTACTTGCAAGCGCAGAAATTTTATTGTATAGTGATGCAAGTTGACTATCCGGGAAGGATAGGCTGGAGAATGGACAGGTGAAGCGTATGGCAAAGTATTTAGTGATAGTGGAGTCACCGGCAAAGGTGAAGACAATAAAAAAGTTTCTGGGACCCAACTATGAGGTGGCGGCCAGCAACGGGCATGTGAGGGATCTGCCGAAAAGCCGGCTGGGTGTGGATGTGGAGCACGGTTACGAGCCCAGATATATCACCATCAGGGGAAAGGGAGACATCCTGGCGAATCTTCGCAAGGAGGTAAAAAAAGCAGAGAAGATCTATCTGGCAACTGACCCTGACCGGGAGGGGGAGGCCATATCCTGGCATCTGCTCAAGGCCCTGAAGCTGGAGGACAAGAAGGTATACAGGATCACATTTAATGAAATTACAAAAAATGCAGTAAAGGCGTCTCTGAAAAATGCAAGGGAGATCAATATGGATCTGGTAGATGCCCAGCAGGCCAGAAGGGTGCTTGACCGTATGGTTGGGTACTGTATTTCCCCTTTGTTATGGGCCAAGGTCAAGCGTGGGCTGAGCGCGGGCAGGGTACAGTCGGTGGCACTGCGGATCATCTGTGATAGAGAAGAGGAGATCAATGAATTTATTCCCCAGGAATATTGGACATTGGACGTTCTTTTCCGTGCCGGAGGGGAGAGGAAGCCCATTGCAGCCAGGTATTACGGAACCCGGGCAGAACGTAAGGGGATTTCCTCCGAAGAAGAACTGAAACGGATCATGGAGGAACTGGAGGGGGCGGAATATAAGGTTGCAGAGGTGAAAAGAGGGGAACGAACCAAGAAGCCGCCGCTGGCCTTTACTACCTCTACCTTACAGCAGGAGGCCAGTAAGGCGCTCAATTTTTCCACACAGAAAACCATGCGTCTGGCGCAGCAGCTGTACGAAGGCGTGGATATCAAAGGGAGCGGAACGGTAGGTGTCATCACCTATCTGCGTACGGATTCCACTAGGATCTCAGAGGAAGCAGAGCAGACGGCCAGGCAATATATCAGTGAGGTCTATGGAGAAGCATATGCGGCCGTGAGTATCAGGGAGAAAAAAGAGAGCCAGAAAATACAGGATGCACACGAAGCCATCCGTCCTACGGATGTGACCAGGACTCCCGCCCAGCTGAAGGAGTCCCTGTCCCGGGATCAGTTTCGTCTGTATCAGCTGATCTGGAAGCGTTTCCTGGCCAGCCGTATGAATCCGGCTAAGTATGAAACTGCCAATGTTAAAATAGACGGGGGAAACCATCGCTTTACCGTATCCGCATCCAGGGTGGCCTTTGAGGGTTTTCTGAGTGTGTATACAGAGGATGATGAAAGAGAGGAAAACCATGCCCTGGTCAAAAGCATAGATAAGGATACAGCACTGCTGTTTGAGGGCTTTGATTATAAGCAGCACTTTACGCAGCCTGCGCCCCATTATACGGAGGCTTCCCTGGTGCGGGCCCTGGAGGAGCTGGGAATCGGACGTCCCAGCACCTATGCGCCTACTATTACAACCATATTGGCAAGGCGTTATGTGGTAAAAGAAAATAAGAATCTCTATGTAACGGAGCTGGGCGAGATCGTCAACCATATCATGAAGGAAGCCTTTGCAAGTATCGTGGATGTGCATTTTACTGCCAATCTGGAGGCTCTTTTGGACGGAGTGGAAGAGGGGAATGTAAATTGGAAGACCATCGTGTCAAATTTTTATCCCGATCTGGAGGAGGCGGTAAAGAAGGCGGAAGAGGAGCTGGAGCACGTACAGATTGCGGATGAGGTTTCTGATGAGGTCTGTGAGCTCTGCGGCAGGCAGATGGTGATCAAGTACGGCCCTCATGGAAGGTTTTTGGCCTGTCCGGGCTTTCCCGAGTGCCGCAGCGCCAAGCCCTACTATGAAAAAATAGGTGTGGAGTGTCCGAAATGCGGTAAGGATATTGTGCTGAAAAAGACAAAGAAGGGCAGAAGGTACTATGGATGTATCGGCAATCCTGAATGTGACTTCATGGTGTGGCAGAAGCCTTCCAAGGTAAGATGCAGCCAGTGCGGCTCTATCATGCTGGAAAAGGGGAATAAGCTGGTCTGCGCAGGCGAGGACTGCGGATTTGTAAGGAATAAGGATGAAGGTCTGCAAAATGAAGAAATAATGCCTACAAATTCGAAAATTGTTTAAAAATCATGATATTTTCAAAATATTTACCCCAAAATTGTTGAAATTGCTAAAAGACTGTGTTACAATGGGTCAAATGTGATAATTAACAGTTTTGGGGGATTTTTTTTACAGTAAAAAGGTGATAAAAACGGAGGTAGTGGCATGAGCAGTGTTCAATTGCTGGACAAGACGAGAAAAATTGGTAAATTGCTGCACAATAACAGCACGAGCAAGGTCATATTCAACGATATCTGTAATGTGCTGTGCGAAATTTTGTCTTCTGATGTGCTTGTGATCAGTAAAAAAGGAAAGATTCTGGGGGTAGGAACTGCGGAATCGGTAGAATCTATCCATGAGCTGATGGCAGACAGGGTGGGGGGCTTTATTGACACCATGCTGAATGAAAGAATGCTGGCTGTGCTGTCCACAAAGGAGAATGTGAACCTGGAGACCCTGGGCTTTGAGAGTATAGATGTAAAAAAATTCCAGGCGATCATAACGCCTATTGAGATTGCCGGAGAGCGGCTTGGAACGCTGTTTATATATAAATGCAATGAGCAGTATGATATAGATGATATCATACTCTGTGAATACGGCACTACGGTAGTGGGGCTGGAGATGCTGCGGGCTGTCAATGAGGAAAGCGCGGAGGAAAACAGGAGGCTCGCTGTGATCCGATCGGCCATCAGCACCCTTTCTTTTTCCGAGCTGGAGGCGATCGTCCATATTTTTGAGGAGCTGGGCGGTATGGAGGGGATCCTGGTTGCCAGCAAGATAGCGGACAGGGTGGGGATCACCCGTTCGGTTATCGTCAATGCATTAAGAAAATTTGAGAGTGCCGGTGTTATAGAGTCCCGTTCCTCGGGAATGAAGGGCACCTATATCAAGGTATTGAATGAGGCGGTATTTGAAGAAATTGAAAAAATAAAAAAAGAAAACAGAAAATTATGAACTGTCGCGGGAATCGACAGAATAAAAAGGGGATTTACAGAATTATTTATAAATCCTTTTTTTTTGCAAAAAAAACTTGTGTTTTTGCATAAATTATTTATAATAGAATGTAACAAATAAAGAAGGTAGACACCCAAAGGAGAAGCAGATGATCAATACAAGCGCATTCGATTATATTAATATTTTGGGAAAGACAGCAGATGCTGCATGGATCCGCAACGATGTGATTGCCAACAATATAGCCAATGCAACCACGCCGGGCTATAAGAGAGAGGAAGTGGAATTCGAGGCAGAGCTGGAAAAGGCCCTGAGGAATTCTAGGTACACATCTATGGATGATAAGGTGGGAAATCTCAAAATCAACAGGCTGAGTCCCCGTACCTACAGAGACTCTGCGGGATTTTCCTACAGACTGGACGGCAACAATGTAGATATTGAGACAGAGAATGTAGCACTGGCCTCCAACCAGATGAAGTATAATGGCTTGATAGATTGTCTGACTCAGGAGTTCAAAAATCTGCAGATGGTTATGAAATAAAAGTGAGGGAGTGTAAATATGAGTATTTTTTCATCGTTCAACATTAATTCATCGGGCCTTACGGCGCAGAGATACCGAATGGATATCATATCTCAGAATCTTGCCAATGCCAATACCACCCGGACCGAGGATGGTACTCCGTACCGGAGGAAGGTAGTGACTTTTGCGGAAAAGAACAGCCAGACTTCATTCAGCAGGGTGCTGAATGAAGCCACTGACAGGTATTCGGGAACGGGTGTGAAGGTGAATGGAGTATATGAGGATACCTGGAATGAAATGATTCAGACCTATGATCCCTCTCATCCTGATGCGGATGAAAACGGCTATGTCTGGTATCCTAACGTGAATACGGTTGCTGAGATGACGGATTTGATCGATGCCAGCAGGGCTTATGAAGCTAATGCCACTGCTTTTACGGCCAGCAAGGCGATGGCCCTGAAGGGGCTGGAGATGGGCAAGGCATAATGGAGCCGGTGCTGCTGTGTGAAAATGATAAGACGTAGGGTCATGGATAAATGGAGGGAAAAATGGAGATCACATCTTTGTACAACGTGACATCGGGAGCTGTGCGGCAGGCTGCGGAGAGCGGCGTGATAGGGAGGCAGGCTCTGGAAAAGGCGGATACATCTTTTGAAAGCATATTCCGAAAAGCTATGGATAATATCGACACCACCAACAGTTATTTGTCAGACATGGAAAATGAAGAGGTGAGATGGATGCTCGGTGAAACCGAGAATACTCACGAGCTTACCATTGCAATGAATAAGGCGGCGACAGCTCTGCAGTATACTGTTGCGGTTCGTGACAAGGTGCTGGAAGCATATAAAGAGCTGATGCAAATACAAATCTAAATAGTCTGATAGGTAAATCAGATAAGGAGACTTAAAATGGCGGATAAATTAAAGGGAATTTTAGACAAGGTTCTCGCATGGTGGAACAGGTTTACTGCGAAACAAAAAACAATCATCATTTCGGCTGCGGCAGGAGTGGTGCTGGTGATTGCGATAGTGGCCACTGTTTTGGCCAGACCTAAATATGTGCTTTTGGCGGATTGTGAGACGACCAAGGAGGCTGCTGAAGTTGCGGAGCTGCTGGAGGGCAGCGGGATCGCTCATCGGGTGTCGGATGACGGGCTGCAGATCAAGGTGATGAAGGATAATCTTTCGGATGCCAATCTCCTTCTGGGGGCCAATGGGATCCAGTCGGAGGATTACAGCATTGATAACGTGGTAGACGGAAGCTTCAGCACCACAGAATCGGATAAGATGAAGAAATACCAGCTCTATATGGAAAAGAAGCTGGAGGCTAATATTGAGAAGCTGGAGGCGGTAAAGACAGCCAGCGTGGATCTCTCTATTCCGGAAAATGACGGGACGTTGATCAGGGCTGAGGAGGAGTCCTTTGCCAGTGTGATACTTGGTCTGGATGGAGAATTTACAACGGACAGCGCAGCGTTTTTGGCCCGGGCCATAGCCACAGCTATCGGTAATGAGACCACCAATAATGTGGTGATTCTTGATACGGCAGGAAATATGCTTTTCTCGGGGGATGATAATTACACCCTTTCGGGAGTGGCAAATTCTCAGCTGAATGTAAAGACCCAGGCTGAAAATCTTGTAAAGAATGAAGTGAAGCGTGTTTTGCTGGGAACCAATAAGTTTGATAATATAGAGGTGGCAAGCAATCTTTCCCTAGATTTTTCCACGACGGATGAAACGCATCATACATATACGCCGGCTGAGGGGCAGACACAGGGTGTGCTCAGTCAGGAGGATATCTTTAATTCTGAGAATGTGAACTCTAATGGCGGAATTCCTGGGACTACTTCGAATGCGGATGATACCACCTATATGTATCAGGATGCTGCCAACAGCACCTCCACACAGACAGAGGAGTCCAGAAAATATCTTCCTAATGAAACGATTATTCAGAAAAGTATCCCGGCAGGATTGATCGTATATGACCAGTCTTCCATATCTGTCACTGCTATTGATTACAATGTGGTACGGCAGGAGGATGCAAAAAAACAGGGGCTGCTGGATGGTATCTCTTGGGATGAATATAAAACGGCTAATGCCGGAAGCACAAGAATTGAAGTGGATGAGGATCTGTACAGTGTAGTGGCTCATGCTACAGGTATTGATGCGGAAGATATCACGATCGTAGCGTATAGGGAAAATGTTTTCTTTGACAGTGAAGGTTTCGATGTCACAGCTTCTGATGTTGCACAGATTTTATTGATCGTTATTATTCTGGCATTTCTTGCTTTTGTTATTTTCAAAAGTATGCGTGGAGAAAGAGAGGCTGCGCAGGACGAGGAGCTTCCGGTGGAATCTTTGCTGCAGTCTGCGCCTGATGTATATTTAGAGGATATCAGTGCAGAGGAACAGTCTGAGACTAAAAAACTGATTGATAAATTTGTGGATGAGAATCCGGAAGCAGCAGCCAGTCTGCTGAGAAACTGGCTTAATGAGGACTGGGGGTAAGAAGTGATGTCCAGAGTGGCAGAGGAAAAAATTACAGGTCTGCAAAAGGCGGCTATTCTGCTGATTGTTTTGGGACCGGAAAGGTCGGCTTTGATCTTCAAGCATCTGAAGGAGGAGGAAATAGAAGAGCTGACGCTGGAAATTGCAAATACCAGAAGCATTACACCGCAGGTTAAGGATGAGGTTGTAGAGGAATTTTATCAGATATGCTTGGCTCAGCAGTATATTGCTGAGGGCGGCATCGGTTATGCAAAAGAATTGCTGGAAAAGGCTCTCGGACAGGAGAAGGCGATGGATGTGATCAGCAAGCTGACAGCGTCGCTGCAGGTGAAGCCCTTCGAGTTTGTCCGGAAAACAGATGCTTCTCAGCTGTTGAACTTTATTCAGGACGAACATCCGCAGACCATCGCTCTGATTATGTCCTATCTGTCTGCAGCGCAGTCGGCGCTCATACTTTCGGCGCTGCCGCCTGACAGACAGGCAGATGTTGCAAGGCGTATTGCGGTGATGGACAGAACGAGCCCGGAAGTGATAAAGGATGTGGAGAAGGTGCTGGAATCCAAGCTGGCTTCTTTGGTAAATCAGGATTATACGATTATTGGCGGTGTGGATGCCGTTGTAGAGATTTTAAATACAGTAGACAGAGGTACCGAAAAACATATTATGGAAACTCTGGAAATCGAGGAGCCGGAATTGGCAGACGAGATCAGGAAGAAGATGTTTGTATTCGAGGATATTCTGCTGCTTGACGACAGGGCGATCCAAAGAGTGCTCCGTGATGTGGATAACAATGATCTGGCTATAGCGCTGAAGGGATCTAATGAACAGGTGCAGAATGCGATCTTCAACAATATGTCAAAGCGTCTTGCGGTGATGATCAGGGAAGACATGGAGTTCATGGGACCGATCCGCATGAAGGATGTAGAAGAGGCACAGCAGAAAATTGTTAATATTATAAGAAAACTGGAAGATTCTGCCGAGATTGTTATCTCCAGAGGTGGAGGTGACGAGATTGTCGTATAATTATAATAATATCAATATATTCAAAAGCCATCAGGTTATAGTAGATGATGACAATCTGCTTGTTATAGACAATAATGAAAGGGTGGCAAAAAAGATAGAGCATTTGGCTGAGCAGATGGTTAAGGAAGCTCATGATGCTGAAAGCCAGGATATACTGGAGGGCTTTACTACAGGGCTGGATGCGGAGCAGGTAGAGGCTCTTACTTCAGATGCGGAGGAAGCTCCCCCGGCAATCTTGAAAGCAGCTTCTGCCCCGGCAGATGCTGCTGAGGGGGAAAGAAATACTTCTGCTGAGGCTCTTGCTGTAGTTTCGGCACAGGCAGAAGAAATGCTTGCAGCTGCACGGAGAGAGGCGGAGAGTATTAAATCCCATGCCTTGGCTGAGGTGCAGGCAGATATTGAGAAGCTGCGTCAGACTACACTGGAAGAGGCAAAGGCCAGAGGATATGAAGAGGGCTATCAGACCGGCATAGGAGAGGTAGAGGAGCAGAAGAGGAGCCTTTCGGAAGAAAAGAAGAGGATGGAGGCGGAATATCAGCAGATGGTGGATGAACTGGAGCCGAAGTTTGTTGATGTGCTGACGGACATCTATGAAAAGGTATTTTCCGTGGATTTGAAAAAACAGCATGATATTATTATGCATCTGCTTACTTCTACCATGCATAAGATTGAAGGAAGCAGCAGTTATCTTATCCATGTTTCGAAGGAAGACTATTCCTATGTTAATTTGAAAAAGAATGAGGTGCTTACCACGGTTCTTCCGGCAAATGCTTCCATAGAAGTGGTGGAGGATCTCACTTTGGAGGCAAATGACTGTATTATCGAAACGGATGGAGGAGTATTTGATTGCGGCCTGGGAACTCAGCTGGAGGATCTTTCGCAGAAATTGAAATTGTTATCCTACAGAAGAAACTGAGGTGCAGTGGATGCCGGATTTGAGAACTTAAGAGTAGGCAATATAAGGTGGACTGAACTTGAAAGCAGCGATTAATTTTGTAAAATATGAAAGAGTGGCTGAAGGCTCTTTTTATAGGATGAAGGGTAAGGTAGTCAATATTGTTGGTTTGACCATAGAGTCTTTAGGGCCGGAAGCAAAGCTGGGCGATATCTGCCTGATCTATCCGGACTCAAAGGATGATACCAGACCCGTCATGGCTGAAGTAGTAGGATTTAAGGATAAGAAGACTTTGCTGATGCCTTATGAGGTAGTGGAGGGCATTGGCTTTGGAAGTATGGTAGAGAATACGGGGACACCGCTTTCCATTCAGGTCAGCGATGAGCTGCTGGGACGAACCTTGGATGGCTTGGGAAGGCCTGTGGATGAGGTGCCCATATCCGGCGGCAAGATGTATTCTGTAGAGGCGCCGCCGCCGGATCCTTTGAGCAGAGACATCATAGAGGAGGTACTGCCCTTGGGTGTGAAGGCGGTAGATGGCCTGATCAGCATTGGAAAGGGACAGAGAATCGGTATCTTTGCAGGCTCCGGAGTGGGAAAGTCAACCTTACTGGGTATGTTCGCAAGAAATACCAAGGCGGATGTGAATGTAATCGCATTGATCGGCGAGCGCGGAAGAGAGGTTCGCGAATTTATTGAAAGAGATCTTGGGCCGGAGGGAATGGCGCGTTCTGTAGTAGTAGTAGCTACTTCTGATAAACCGGCATTGGAGAGAAATAAGGCGGCAAAAACAGCTACAGCTATCGCTGAATATTTCAGGGATCAGGGGAAGGATGTCTTATTTATGATGGATTCCCTTACCCGTTTTGCCATGGCGCAGAGAGAGATTGGATTAGCCAGCGGTGAGCCTCCGGTTTCCAGAGGTTATCCGCCCAGTGTATATTCCGAGATGCCCAAGCTGCTGGAAAGAGCGGGGCGCACCAAGGAGGGTTCCATTACAGGGCTATATACTGTGCTGGTAGATGGTGATGACTTCAATGAGCCTATCACCGATACTGCAAGAAGTATATTGGACGGACATATTATGCTCAGCAGAAAGCTGGCTCACAGAAATCATTATCCGGCCATTGATATCTTGCAGAGTATATCACGGTGTATGAGCCAGATCGCGGAGAGGGATCACAGACAGGCTGCCGGACGGCTGAAAAATGTGCTGGCCACTTATACTGAAGCAGAAGACTTAATTAATATTGGTGCCTATAAAAACGGAAGCAATCCCAATATCGATTATGCCATAGAGAAAATAGAGGCAGTCAATAGCTTTTTGGTTCAGGCTGTGGAGGAAAAATATGACTTTGAAGAATCGGTAAGGATGCTGCAGGCCATATTTGAAGGATAAAGTCAGAGGGACATATGTCAAGGTTTGTATACAGGATGCAGAATATTCTAAATCTGAAGTATAAGCTGGAAGAACAGGCAAAGCTGGACTTTGCAGCGGCAAGAAAACGTCTGGATGATGAGCTGGAAAAGCTGGAGCTTTTGTTCGGACGCAAGGCAGCCTATGAGGAGGAGGGGCGCAGGCTCCGAGAAAATGAGCTGAATGTCCAGGATATTCTTGACAACAAAAATGCCATACTGCAGATGGATGACTATATATTGCTTCAAAAGGTGCAGGTAAGTCGGGCGGAAGAGGAATTGGAAGCGGAGCGGCGCAAATTGCAGGAGATCAGGCAGGAGCGTCAGGTGCAGGAAAAGCTTCGGGAAAAGGCTTTTGAGATATTTATAAAGGAAGAAAATGCCAGAGAGAGCAAGGAAGTAGATGAGCTTACCAGCTACACTTATGGACAGAAAAGAAGGTGATTGAAATGCCAGGTACAACAGAGATCATAACAGATATAGATTCCCGTGAAGAAAAAAGGCGGCTTGCGGAAGAAAAGAAGAGACTGAAGGCGGAACAGAAGAATCAGAGAAAAGAGGCCAAACGCAGGGCAAAGGAAATTTCCCTTCAGGAGGCCCAGCTGGATGACGACGATACCAACAGCGTTTCTGTTTTTTTGGTTACGCTGCTGATCGTAATTGTGTGGGTAGCTATATTGTGCCTGCTTATTAAGCTGGACGTGGGTGGCTTCGGCTCTAATGTCCTGGCTCCTGTACTGAGGGATGTTCCGGTTGTGAACAAGATACTTCCCGCTGCAAATGAGTTGGAGACAGATGATGCTGCCGGCGAAGCATATGGCGGTTATACCAGTTTGAAGGAAGCAGTTGATTACATAAAAGAGCTGCAGTTGGAGCTTCAAAGAGCACAGTCGGCAGAGGCTGCCAGCTCAGAGGAAGCTGCAAATCTCAAGGCGGAGGTGGCCAGACTCAAAACCTTTGAAGCAAATCAGGTTGAGTTTCAGAGAATCAAGACTGAGTTCTATGAGGAAGTTATATATGCTGAGAACGGGCCGGGAGAGGAAGCCTATAAAAAGTACTATGAAAGCATAGATCCTACCACAGCCGAATATCTGTATAAGCAGGTGGTTCAGCAGGTGGCGGAATCAGAAGAAATCCAGTCCTATGCCCAGGCTTATTCAGAGATGAAGCCTAAGGAGGCGGCAGCTATCTTTGAAGCTATGACAGACAATCTGGCACTGGCTTCCAGGATACTGTCTGTTATGACCCCGGAGGATAGAGGAGACATTTTGGGGGCTATGGATCCTCAGATTGCAGCCCGTATCACAAAGATCATGGATCCGGAATCCTAAGGATATATAATACGGGTAACCGTACTTATATATAAATAAAATACGAAAGGAGGCGAAAAAATGACAAATACTGCTATTAGAGGCATGGGAGCTATGGCGAAGTATGCGCCGGCCAGGGCTGCAGGCGGCAGGCAGGAGGAATTTGCGGGCAATTTTGCAGATGTATTCGGCAAAGCCGCCGGTCAGCAGCAGATGGCCTTTCAGGGCGGCAGCTTGGTATCCGGCTCCTCCAAGCTGACGGTGAGTCAGGGGGACAAGAAAGGCCTGGACAGCAGTCAGCTGTCAGAAACCAATGGCAGGTCGGCAGAAAAGCAGAAGAGCCTGGATGAGACAGCTCAGTTGGAAATGGACAGAGCCGGTGAAAAGCTGGTTACCCAGATTTCCAATGAACTGGGTGTTACAGAGGAAGAGGTGGCAGAAGCCATGGAGGCTCTGGGGCTGACTGTGTCAGACCTGTTGAATGCAGATAAGCTGACCCAACTGGTGCTTGTACTGAAAGGAGCTGATACTCTTTCCCTGATGACCGATGAGGGACTTTACCATTCTCTTCAGAATCTTCTGGGCGGACTCACTGAGGTACAGAATAATCTAGCCGTAGAATTGGGAGTCACACCTGAGGAGCTGTCTGCGCTTATGGAGCAGCTGAAGCCATGGGACAACCGGAAAGGGGCTGATTTACAGGCACAGTTTTCAGAGGCCGGGGCGGATCTGCTGTCTGAGGGACAGGAAGACTACAGTGTGACTGTGGAGCAGGACGGTGAGATGGTCAGAGTCAGCGTAGAGGTCGACGGAAATGCAAAAACAGAGACTGCTGAGGTGGCTGCGCAGGCTCCTGCAAAGGAAGAGTCTATGTCCCGGAATAAGGAGGGCAGAGGCAGAGGGGACGGATTCATGCAGGGAAATGATTCCCGCACTGGTCTTGTACCGGAAAATCCCCTGAACAATGAGGCGACAGTAAGGCCGGAGGGAGGGTTTGAAAATGCTTTCCTGGCAAGAACTGTGAGCACACAGGATATAATGAACCAGATCATGGAATATATGAGGGTTCATATCAAGGCAGATCTGACCCAGATGGAGATTCAGCTGCACCCTGCCAGCTTAGGCACAATCAACATCAATATCTCATCGAAGGAGGGGTTGATTACCGCTCAGTTCCTGACACAGAATGAGATGGTCAGGGCTGCTGTGGAAAGCCAGCTTGTACAGCTGAAAAACAGCTTTGAAGAGCAGGGCATCAAAGTGGAGGCCGTTGAGGTTGCCGTTGGGACACATGAGTTTGAAAGAAATCTCAGCGGAGAGAGCGGCAGTCAGCAGCAGTTTCAGGGTGAGAAGAAAAAAGGAATCAGAAAGCTCAATTTAAATGAGCTGAGTCCGGAGGATGAGGCTCAGCTGGATGAAGAGGAGCAGATCGCGGTGGCTATGATGAGTGCCGGAGGCAACACAGTAGATTTCACCGCATAACAAAAGCGTTTTGTACGGCAGGTTGCTCAGTCCGTACAGAAAGGAGCAGATATGGCAGCAATTGCACAGGTACAGGATGGAAAAATTGTTGAGACACAATCAGCATCTTCTCTGGCAAATAGTATAAAAAAAAGCGGTTCTACCATGGATAAGGATGCGTTTCTGGGATTGCTGGTGGCACAGATGAAATACCAGGATCCCCTGCAGCCTACGTCCAATACTGAATTTGTAGCGCAGTATGCACAGTTCTCCTCTCTGGAGCAGATGCAGAATATGAGTGCTACGCTGGAGTTGTCCAGAGCCTCCTCATTAGTAGGGCAGGTAGTCAGTGTGAATACCACTGATAGCTACGGACAGGCTGCAACTATTGAGGGCAAGGTGGATTATGTGGTATATGAAAACAACAGGGCCTATGTTTCTATTCAGGAGAGTCTGTTTTCACTGGATGATGTGTATGGTGTGGCAGATCAGGGCTATCTGGATGCTACCAAGCTGGCATCAGAGTTCAATATCGCAGTGAACCGGCTTCCTGCCCTTGAGAACATAACTCTGGATGACGCAGATGCTGTTACGGCCTTAGGTCTGATTTATAACAATATGACGGATTATGAGAAGTCCTTTGTATCAGCTGCTGACGTAAGCAAGCTGCAAAGCTATGTGAACCGTATTGAAGTGCTGAAAAAGGATCAGGAGGAAAACGGCAGTACTGAAGAATAAGGGGTTCAGTCCTTAAAGCCAGATCATGCAGCAATGGAGGAATCTCAGGGAGGAGAAGATTATGAAGCTTCAGAATAATCAATTTCTATCCATAGAGCAACTGCAGGCAAAGTATTTTACTCAGCCGAAGCAGAGCCGGACAGGCAGAGAAGCCGATGGCATCAGCTTTCAGGATCTTCTGAACCAGACTGCAGAGAATGCGGAAAAAGACGGTGGAGTAAGATTTTCCAAGCATGCGGCCAATCGTCTGGCTGAGCGGAATATAGAGCTTACGGACAATCAGATGGAGCGGCTGCAGGAGGGTGCCCTTAAAGCAGGCGCAAAAGGAATTCATGATTCATTGGTGATCGTCGATCAGCTGGCGTTTATTGTCAATGTACCCAATTCTACGGTAGTGACGGCTATGAAGCAGGCGGAAGCCGATGAAAATGTATTTACCAATATAGATGGTGCTGTTATTATTTAGCCGGACCTTCCAGGAGGCTACTGCTTCGGAATGACAGAAGAAGCAGTACAGCATCATAGAATTTTAATTAGGAGGCCATACAATTATGATGAGATCATTGTTCACTGGTGTGGCAGGTCTTAGAACACACCAGACAAAGATGGATGTTATCGGTAACAATATTGCCAATGTTAACACGACAGCATACAAATCAATGTCAGTTACTTTCAGGGATCTGATGTATCAGACCACACAGGCTGCTTCCGGCCCTAATCCTGAGACGGGAGTGGGCGGTGTCAATGCAAGACAGATTGGTCTTGGCGTTAAGACAGGAGCAATCAATACAGCGATTACCCAGCAGGGTGCCGCTCAGACCACTAATAACCCTTTTGACATTATGCTGACAGGGGAGGCTTTCTTCATCGTAAACAACGGCGTAGAGAACTTCTTCACCAGAGACGGTTCCTTCTATGTGGATGCGCTGGGCAATCTGGCTATGACCAGTACCGGCTACAATGTAATGGGCTGGCAGGTGGATCCGGAGACCGGACAGCCTAGGGCGGATACCGTTTCCCCGCTTCGGGTTATGGATGAAAACAATATGACATATCCTGCAGAGGCTACCAGCCAGGCCAGGATAACAGGTATTGTAGATAAGAACGATACAAAGGTAAACAGTACCTCGGGAAGAATCATGAACCTTGAGTTCTATGACAATAAGGGGTATAAGTACACTGCAAAATTCAGCGTTCACTCAACCGGCACAGAGGATAATTTTTATGTGGCTTTGGATGATATTCTGGATTCCAATGGTGTCAGCGTGGGAGATGCCGTTATGGCAAATGTGGTGTTCGGACAGACATTGCAGGTAGATACTGCGATACCTTATGATTTGGTGAATGGTACTGCAGTGCCCCAGGGGACAGTAACATATGCAGACGCAGGCGGTGGTGCGGTTGGGACACAGCAGAATATCAATCAGCTTATGGCACCCCCGGCTACAAACCTTTTAACTGATGTATACGGTATTGATGCAGCTACAGCAGCAAAGATTCAGGAAGCTAAAGTTGATGAAAAAGGTAATCTGGTTGTTACTCAACATACAGGTGGTACCGATGTGAAGAGCGTTTACGCTCCTAAGACAGGCGTGACTGCCACAGTGAATATAACAGGTGTGCAGATAACTCCTGCTGGTGGAGCCGCAGTTACACTAACACCTGGTACATATGCACCCGGAGCAGCAGCTCCAACAGATGATCAGATCCTACAGCTCTACGGTCTGGATCTTGCCGCAGAGCAGGTGGTAGAATACACGATCAACAACGACGGTTCTCTTACAGTTACCAAGAAGAATGTAGACAATGCCGCTAATCTGGTTTTTGACCATGCAACAGGCAGCTTCCAGAGCATTGCAGGAAACGGTCAGGGCTTTATGACGCTGGGTCTGAACGGGGCGGACAATAAGTTCTCGGATATTAACATTGATTTCTCAGCCCTGAGAAATGTAAATAACAATGGATCCAGTACAATCAGTGCTACCAGCGGAAATACGGCAGGCTTGGGCGCGGGCCGTAAGGAGGGTGAGCTGATCGGTCTCAGCGTGGCGCAGGACGGTGTGATCACAGCTTCCTATGACAATGGCATGAGCAAGGTGATAGCACAGATCGCCACCGCAGTATTCGCTAATGCCTCAGGTCTGGAGAAGCAGGGAGATAATCTTTATTCTGCAACTCCCAACTCCGGAGAATTTGACGGGGTGGGAGTGGATATCAAGGCCAGCGGCGCAGGCTACATGCAGTCCGGTGTTTTGGAGATGAGTAATGTGGATCTGTCCCAGGAGTTTACGGAGATGATTACTACGCAGAGAGGTTTCCAGGCAAACAGCCGTATTATTACAGTATCTGACACGATGCTGGAAGAATTGACAAATCTTAAGCGTTAGTAATATAATGTGATGAGAACAATTGAATGGGGAACTGGCTGTATAGTTCCCCATTGATTGTATCGGGCGAGATGCCTCCTAAGGAGGGCACTGCTTGTCAGGTTGCATGAAGGAGCAATTCAGGTGAAAAGATTGTCGGCGAGGGGAGTGTAAAGAGTGGTAGAGGTAACCAGGATAAATGGGACTAAGGTATTGATTAATCCCGATTTAATGGAATTAGTAGAGGAAACACCCGACACAGTCATTTCATTCACTACAGGACGCAAAATAATTGTAAAAGAAAGTAGACAAGAAGTGAAAAATCTAGTAAAATCGTATAGAAAGGATATTTTTGCGGATTGACGCGGAAATGAGGGTGAAGGTTGTGGATATAGCATCGATTGTAGGTCTTATTTTATGTGGAGTTGTGTTTGTATTTGGTATCATTTCCAGTGGCGGCGTGTCGGCATTCGGTAATTTCATTGATCCCCCATCAGTCTTTATTACGTTTGGTGGCGCCTTTTGCTGTGTCTTGGCTTCTTACTCCCTGACGAATTTTCTGAGTGGAATAAAGAGTTTCAGACTGGTATTGAAGGTACCGACATTTAATACACCGGAAACAATAGAGAAGATTATTGAATTGTCTAATATAGCCCGTAAGGAAGGTCTCCTTTCTCTTGAGGAGGCGGCTACGGAACTGGAAGATGATTTTTTGAAAAAAGGTATTTTACTTATCGTAGACGGAACGGATCCGGAGCTGGTTCGTGCCATCATGGAGACAGAGCTGACCAGCATGGAAAGCAGGCATAAGGCCAAGGTTGGGTTCTGGGAGTCTCTGGGAGCCATGGGGCCTGCATGGGGTATGATAGGAACCTTGGTGGGACTGATCAACATGCTCAATAAGATGGATGATCCGTCAGCGGTGGGACCGGGTATGGCAACAGCTCTTGTAACCACACTGTACGGTTCCCTTTTGGCCAACTGGGTGTGCGCGCCGGTTGCCAGCAAATTAAAAGAGAATAATGGGGAGGAGGTCATGATGAAGGAGATTATGATCGAAGGACTTCTTTCCATACAGGCGGGTGAAAACCCGAGAGTAATAGAAGAGAAGCTCAAGTCCTTCCTGTCACCTGATGACAAGGCGGATGAGAGTGTAGAAGACGGAGGTGAGCCTATTGGCTAAAAGGAAAAAACAGGAGGGTCAGCCAAAGGGAAGCCCGTTGTGGATGAACACCTTCGCAGACTTGATGAACCTGCTGCTGTGCTTTTTCGTTATGCTTTTTGCCATGTCCACGGTAGATGCCCAGAAGTTCGAGCTGATCGCAGCGTCCTTTAATGAGACCTTCAGCATATTTAGTGCAGGAGCAACAGCTATAGGCGACGGAGTGCTGATCAGCAACGGAGTGAGCCAGTTAAATGAATTGGATCAATACATAAACAGTACCGGCAAGGCCAACGACGGTGATATTGTTCCTGAGGATCTTCAGGAGATAGAGGAAAAAATACAACAGGCTAAGATAGAGGAGTCGGAAAAGCTGGCTGAGAAGGTGGAAGAGGCTGTCACAGAGCAGAATCTGGAAGGCGTAGTGGATATTGAATTCACTTCCCAGTATGTGGAGCTTACTCTGCAGGGTGCCCTGCTGTTTGACTCGGGAAGCGCCGTGCTCAAGGAGGAATCCGTGCCGGTGCTGGATAAGCTGGGAATCATGCTGGAGCGTTATGCAGAGAGTGTAATTGAAATAGAAGGACATACGGATAATGTGCCGATGTCAGGGGCTAAGTACTCAAATAATGATGAGCTTAGCAGCGGAAGAGCCCTTTCTGTGTTTAATTATCTGATTGACCATACCAATCTTGACCCGTCTATGGTGAAGCATGCGGGAAGAGGGGAGTATGCGCCGATAGCTGATAATTCCACATCGGAGGGCAGGGCGATGAACAGAAGAGTAGAGATACGGATCTATCATTCGCTGAGTTCCTATTAAATGAGCGGGAGGAAGTTCTACATGAAGAGAAATTTATTGTCTATACTGATGCTTGCACTATTAATTGTCAATATTGTTTTGACTTCAATTATGATGTTTGGCGTGATGGGCGCATCGAAAAAGACGGCAGAATTGGTAACAGATATTGCTTCAGTACTAAAACTTGAGTTGGGTGATCAGGCTGATGACAAAGCGGCGATTCCGCTTTCACAGACGGAGGTGTACCATATTTCCGAGCCTATGACAATAGAATTACAGAACAGTGATGATGGCAAGTCCCATTATTGTCTGGTATCTGTAGCGCTTTCCATGAACACAAAGGATAAGGCCTATAAGACCTATGGAAGTGCAGAGAGCATGGCTGCATATGAGCCCTTGATTACCGGAGAGATTACAAATGTGATTGGAAGCTATACGATAGATGTCATGCGTGAGCCGGCAACTCAGGAAGAAGCAAGGGAAAAAATCCTGGCAGCCGTACAGAAGATGTTTGATTCTGAATTTGTGTATAATGTATCGTTTAGTGACATAAAGTTCCAATAATCTCCTATAAATAAAAAGGCAGGAGGTGACTTGAGTGGGTGAGGTACTGTCACAAAGCGAAATAGATAATCTACTCGCCGCGCTAAGTACGGGGGATTTAGAAGTAGGTGAAATGAACAGTAAGGACGAGAAGCAGATCAAAAATTATGATTTCAAGCGTCCTACCAAGTTCTCGAAGGAGCATCTGCGAACACTGGAAATCATTTATGAGCATTATGGTAGATTGCTTTCTACTAATTTGCCGGTATACCTGCGTAAGAACATACAGGTCAGTGTTGCGAGTTCAGAGACAGTAGTTTTTTCGGAATTTTCCAATGCTCTGTCTAACCCGGTTATTTTGGGGATAGTAAATTTTTCCCCATTGCCAGGTGACATTATTATTGATCTTTCCAGCAATCTGGGATTTGCAATCATAGACAGGATGCTGGGTGGATACGGAAATCCTTTGGAGAAGGACAGGGATTTCTCAGAAATAGAGATGACCATTCTCGAGAAAATCATGATTGTGTGCATGCAGCTGATGCGGGAACCCTGGAGAAATGTGGTAGATGTAACACCAATGATGGAAAGGATAGAGACAAATCCGCAGTTTGCACAGATTATAGCTCCCAGTGATATGATTGCAATTGTTACCCTGAATTTGAAGATAGGTGATGTGGAGGGTCTGATGAATATATGTCTGCCGTTCTTCACTTTAGAGGGTGTCATGGATAAGCTGAATACAAAATACTGGTATTCAACAATGCAGGATAAGGATGATCAGAACTATGAGGAGTATGTGGAGGCTCTGATCAGAAGGGTTGAGGTTCCTGTGAAGGCTGTTCTCGGCAGGAGTAAGGTTTCTGTCCATGATTTTGCAAATCTTCAAAGAGGTGATATTATCAGACTGGACAGAAGTGTTGATAATGAGCTGAGTGTATATGTAGGAAATATAAAGAAATTTACTGCGTTGCCGGGATCTGCTAAAGATAATTATGCAGTGAGGGTCACATCGGTAATCAGAGAGGGGGAATAACGTGGACGGAATGTTATCTCAAGACGAAATAAATGCATTGTTAAACGGAGTGGATTTACCGGAAGAGGAAGCAGACATGGAGACGGATTTCCTTTCTGAGGATGGAGCTGCAGCAGATGCTGCTGCAGAGGAGGTGCCTGGAGAGATCAAAGATGATAGTCTGCTCTCAGATGTGGAGAAGGATGCGATTGGCGAGGTTGCTAATATCAGCATGGGTTCCTCTGCAACTACTCTCTATTCCTTGGTAAACAGAAAGGTTAACATAACAACTCCCAGAGTGTCTTTATCTGACTGGGAAGGTATGATGAATGAATATGAAAGGCCTTGCGTATTTATTCAGATTAAATATACTGCCGGACTGGAAGGTACCAATATACTTGTTTTGAAGGAACATGATGTAAAGATAATCGCAGATCTTATGATGGGCGGTGATGGTACCAATACGGATGGTGAGTTGGGGGAAATGCATCTTAGCGCCATTTCCGAGGCAATGAACCAGATGATGGGGTCTGCCTCAACGTCATTGTCAACCATGCTTGGGACGATGATCGATATCAGTCCGCCGGATGCCAGCCTGGTAGATTTAAATGCCTTTAAGTCGGGCGGGGATATTGCTTCTTTCTTGGATGGAACCTTTGTAAAGATAGCTTTTAAGATGCAGATCGGTGACCTGGTTGACAGTAAAATTATCCAGCTTTATCCGATTGATTTTGCAAAAAATTTATATGAGACATTTATGGGGAATCAGTTGGAAGCTCTGGAGCACATACCTGAGCCGGCTCCTTACGAGCCGCCGGTTCAGCAACCGAATAAGGCAGAACAGAGTGTACCGCAGCAGATGAATACACCACAGATGACAATGGGAGGCAATGGAATGCAGCAACAGATGGTAATGCCGCAAATGGTAATGCCGCAGATGGCAACGCCGCAGCAGAATATGAATATTCAACCTGCACAATTCCAGACTTTTTCAACGGATTACAGTGGAATGCAGAGTAATGAAAATATCGGTCTAATTATGGATGTTCCCTTGGAAGTTACCGTTGAACTTGGAAGGACGAGCAAATTAATTTCAGAGATTTTGGATTTTGCGCCTGGTACAATTATTGAACTTGACAAGATTGCCGGAGAGCCTATTGATATTCTGGTAAATGGTAAGTTCGTGGCCAGGGGAGAAGTCGTAGTAATTGAAGAGAGCTTTGGTGTTCGTGTAACTGAAATTATAAAATAAAAGGGAAATAGGAGAAAGAGTTATGGCTAAGAATATTTTGATTTGCGATGATGCAGCATTTATGAGGATGATGATAAAAGATATCCTTACAAAAAATGGCTACAATGTTGCGGGCGAGGCTGAGAATGGAGCAAAGGCAGTCGAAAAATATGCCGAGTTAAATCCTGATCTGGTTCTTATGGATATTACGATGCCTGAAATGGACGGCATTCAGGCCTTGAAGAAAATCAGGGAGGCTGATCCCTCTGCACTGGTTATTATGTGTTCTGCAATGGGTCAGCAGGCTATGGTTATTGAATCTATTCAGGCGGGTGCAAAGGACTTTATTGTTAAGCCTTTCCAGGCAGACCGTGTATTGGAAGCTGTAAAGAAAGTGGTAGGATAGGCATGCTGCTTGCTCTGTCCGGTAGTACCAATTCTTTCTTGCAGCTTTGTACGGTTCTTTTCATATTTGTTCTTGTATTGGCTCTCACTTGGTTTGCTACAAAGTGGATTGCCAGTGTTCAGAATGGGAGAGTGCATGGAGGCAACATAGAGGCAGTTGAAACCTATCGTCTTACAGCGAATAAATATATTCAGATAGTCAGAGTTGGCAGCAAGTATATGGTTCTGGCTATATGCAAGGATACAGTATCGTTTCTTGCAGAGATAACGGAAGAACAGCTTCAGTTATCAGATGGGTCGAATGAGAGTACAGCCGACTTTATGGAGTTCTTAAAAAAAGCGATAAAGATGGATAAAAATCGAAAGAATAAAGAATAGGCAAAATAGATGAATAATTTTTTTCCCGGAAGAAAAGTTTTTAGAATAATATGCCTGCTGTTTGCGGCAGGCATATTATTGTGTATAGGTAATCCGGTTTCGGTGTATGCAGCAGGCAGGGAGACTAATCTGACAGGTACAACTGACGAAAGAACAAATGTCAGAAACCCTGGTGAGGCAGAGACGCCGGAGGCGTTAAATGAACTGAATATTGCAAATACTGTGACGGTAACGTATAATGACGGAAATGGACAGTTGAGCGGTTCTCTCAGAATATTGATTACGCTGACGCTTATTGCTTTGGCACCAACTTTAATTATAATGCTGACCTCGTTCACCAGAATCATTATAGTTCTGCATTTTACGAGGGCGGCTTTGAATACCCAAACAGCACCTCCAAACCAGGTACTGATTGGGTTAGCTTTGTTTCTGACCTTTTTCATTATGCAGCCCACACTGTCAAGGGTATATGAGGAGGCAATCGTTCCCTTTGAGGCAGGCACCATGGATCAGGCTGAAGCCCTGGAGACTGCAATACAGCCTTTTCGGGAATTTATGTATCGTCAGACTCAGACAAAGGATGTCCGTTTGTTTATGGAGATAAGCAAAATGGACTGGGGAGGGGAGCTGGAAAGCATACCCACCTCCGTATTGATTCCAAGCTTCATAATCAGCGAGCTCAGGACAGCCTTTTTGATCGGCTTTTATATTTATATTCCTTTTATCGTTATTGACATGGTAGTGGCATCTGCGCTGATGAGTATGGGTATGATGATGCTGCCGCCGACTACGATTTCCATGCCGTTTAAGATTTTGCTTTTTGTTCTGGCAGACGGATGGAACCTGATAATAGGAAGTCTGGTAAAAACATTTTATTAGCGATTAGGAACGGAGGCTTAGTATGACAATAGATGACATAACTGCGATATCAGGAAATGCACTCTTTTTGATCATTAAAACATCTGCTCCTATTTTGCTGGTGTCCCTGATCGTAGGTCTTATCATAAGTATTTTTCAGACGGTTACCTCTATTCAGGAACAGACGCTTACATTTGTGCCCAAAATAATCTGTGTTTTTTTTACTGTTATTATTCTTGGACACTGGATCTTAAGTCAGATATCGGAATATATGATCGATTTATGGGCCAATTTCAGTATGTATATAAGGTAAGACTATGATTAACAGTATTTTTTCATACGCTGATCTGGAATATTTTCTTCTTATATTTGTGAGAGTTACCAGCTTTATATTCATAGCTCCCTTTTACGGAATGAACAATACACCGGCCAGAATTAAGGTGGGACTGGGAATCTTTGTTTCCTTCCTGGTGTTTTCCGTTGTCACACCTCATGAAACAGTGGTATATGATTCCATACTGGGATATGCTGTTGTGGTAACAAAAGAGGTTCTGGCGGGATTTATTATCGGGTTTGGCACCAATATCTGCAGTTCGATTATTTCCTTTGCAGGTCATATTATTGATATGGAGACCGGACTGTCCATGGTGACCCTGATGGATCCCAATACCCAGGAGGCTTCCAGTATTTCAGGAGTATTTTACCAGTATATGATCATGCTTATGCTGATCGTCAGCGGTATGTACAGATATTTACTGGGGGCACTGGTGGATACTTTTACATTGATACCTGTCAATGGGGCAGTTTTTAATATGGATTCCCTGATGTCATCCATGCTTGTGTTTATGAGTGACTATATAATTATTGGATTCCGTATCTGTCTTCCCATATTTGCAGCTATGATCATGCTGAATGCTATTCTGGGAATATTGGCTAAGGTATCACCTCAGATGAATATGTTTGCTGTAGGTATTCAGATCAAGATTCTCACCGGTCTTGTGGTATTGTTTCTGACGGTAGGGATGCTGCCGGGGGCATCGGATTTTATTTTTACACAGATGAAGAGGATGGTGGTATCATTTGTAGAGGGGATGATGTGATGTTATTATATAATCTCCAGTTTTTTGCGAAGGAGGGGCCGGGCGGCGAAAAGACAGAACCCGCTACAGAGAAAAAGCTGAGAGACGCCAGAAAAGAAGGCCAGGTGGCCAAGAGCAGGGAGATAGGCAATGCTTTCAGCCTGCTGGCACTCTTTCTGATCCTTAAGCTTTACATAGGTTATATGGGCAATAGCTTTCTTGGCGGCTTCTATAACATTTATAAGCAGATACCGGACTATATTAAAATATCTGACGGACAGGTGCCGGTGGACAGTATTGACAAGGTTATTGGCAGTACCATATTGAATATGGTCATTATATTGCTGCCGGTGCTGCTGACAGGTCTGGCAGTTGCTTTTGTCTGTGATCTGGTTCAGGTGAAGTGGCGGCCTACCAATAAGCCGCTGCAGCCTAAATTAAGCAAGCTGAATCCCATTAAGGGATTTAAGAAGATTATTTCCAAGGATTCCGTAATGGAATTATTAAAGTCACTGTTAAAAATCGGTCTGATTATTTATGTGGTTTACTCCTATTTAAAGGACAGGTTTGACAACATTTATCTGCTGTATGATATTTCCCTGAAGCAGGGGGTGACTATGGTAGGCGAACTGGCAATCGGGCTTGGCATCCGGGTTTCTGCTGTATATATTATTTTAGGCTTTCTTGACTTTGCATATCAGAAATATAAATTTAAGGAAGATATGAAGATGACAAAGCAGGAGGTTAAGGATGAATATAAGGATCAGGAGGGTGATCCGCAGATTAAGGGAAAGCAGAAGCAGCGCATGCGAGAGGCATCACAGAGGCGAATGATGCAGAGACTGCCGGAGGCGGATGTGGTGATTACCAACCCGACTCACTACGCGGTTGCAATCAAGTATGATCCCGATAAGTATGAGGCACCTGTAGTTTTGGCAAAGGGTGAGGATTATCTCGCGCAGAAAATCAAAGAGACTGCAAGAGAGCACCATATTGAGATTGTAGAGAATAAACCTCTTGCCAGAATGCTTTATGCAAATGTAGAGGTAGGAGAATTGATACCGCCTGAGCTGTATCAGGCAGTTGCTGAGGTACTGGCCTTTGTATATCATCTGCAGGGCAAGACATAAGAAGAGAGGAGATGTAAGGTGTGAAAAAAGCAGATATAGGTGTTGCCCTCTACTTAGTGGCAGCTTTTGCGATGTTCATTATTTCAATTCCGTCCTGGCTGCTGGATATATTCCTGGCATTCAATATTGCGGTGGCTTTTATTGTTATGTTTAGCTGCATGTTTGCAAAGGATGTTTTACAGTTGTCATTTTTTCCCACTGTATTATTGTTTACCACGATTTTCAGAATTGCGCTGAATGTTTCGTCCACGAAGCTGATCCTTTATAAAGGAGATGCCGGTAATGTAGTTTCTGTTTTCGGAAGCTATGTGGGCGGAGGAGACCTGGTGATCGGCGTTATTGTGTTTATCATACTGATTCTTATACAGTTTATGGTGATTAATAAGGGTTCTGAAAGGGTTGCAGAGGTAACTGCCAGATTTACCCTTGATGCTATGCCGGGTAAGCAGATGGCTATTGATGCCGATCTGAATACAGGAGCAATCACGGATGCAGAAGCAAAGAAAAGGCGTGAGAAGATACAGGAGGAGGCCAGCTTCTTTGGCTCTATGGACGGTGCGGTAAAATATGTGAAGGGAGATGCAATCGCAGGCCTTATCATAACTGTTGTAAATATTGCGGGCGGTATGGCTATGGGTATACTCCGCCAGGGAATGGAGGTAGGAGAGGCACTGGACAAGTACACCATACTGACCATTGGTGATGGTCTGGTGAGTCAGATTCCCTCCCTGCTGATTTCTCTTTCCACCGGTATCCTTGTTACCAAGGGATCCAAGGATGCAGATTTCGGAACGGTGCTTGTAAGCCAGCTTTTCGGTGTTCCGAAGGTACTCTATCTGGTGGGGTCTATTCTGATTGTACTGGGAGTGGTAACTCCTTTGAATACCTTGCTTTTTCTCACTTTGGGCTTATTCTTTATTGTGACAGGAAGAATCATCTCCGGCACCATTGAAACCTCCAAGATCGAAGCAGAGGTGGATGAGGATGAGATTGCTGCAGAGGAAATCCGTCAGCCGGAGAATGTTACCAGCCTGCTGCAGGTGGATCCTATTGAGCTGGAGTTTGGTTATGGAATCATACCCCTTGCGGATGTAAACCAGGGCGGTGACCTTCTCGACCGGGTGGTTATGATCCGACGACAGATTGCGCTGGAGCTGGGTACGGTTGTTCCCATCATACGTCTGAGGGATAATATTCAGCTGAATCCCAACCAGTATATCATTAAGATAAAGGGTGTGCAGGTAAGTGAGGGAGAAATTCTCTTTGATCATTATATGGCTATGAATCCGGGATATGTGGAGGAAGAAATTACCGGCATACCTACCTTCGAGCCTTCCTTCCATCTTCCGGCCATCTGGATTACGGAGGGGCAGCGGGAGCGCGCAGAGAGTCTGGGCTATACAGTGGTAGATCCGCCGTCCATCATTGCTACCCATCTGACAGAGATCATTAGGCAGCATATTGCGGAGCTTCTTACCAGACAGGATGTTCAGAATCTCATTGCCAATATCAAGGAGAACAATCCTTCTCTGGTGGAGGAGCTGGTTCCCAAGCTTCTGGGGATCGGAGAGATCCAGAAGGTATTGCAGAATCTGCTGCGTGAGGGGATTTCTATCCGCGACCTGCTTACCATCGGTGAGACTCTGGCGGATTATGCGCCTACCACAAGAGATACGGATATTCTGACTGAATATGTAAGGCAGAGCCTGAAGAGGGCTATATCTGGTAAATATTTCCCTGCAAATGAAGCCACAAGTGTGGTAACATTAGATCCAAAGGTAGAGCAGGAGATCATGGACAGTGTAAAACAGACAGAGCAGGGGGCTTATCTGACCCTGGATCCGGAAAAGACAAAAGCAATTATTGCATCGGTGGGAGAAGAGATCCAGAAGCTGGAAAATCTGGGGAAAAACCCGATTATTATTACATCACCGATTGTGCGTATGTATTTCAAGCGATTGACAGAGGACTATTACAGGGACCTGATTGTGGTTTCCTATAATGAAATCGAATCAAATGTGGAATTACAATCTGTTGGGATGGTGACGGTAGCATGATTATAAAGAAATTCCAGGGCAAGACTGAAAGTGAGGCGGTGGAAGCTGCAAAAAAAGAGCTGGGAAGCAATCTGGTGATTATGAATGTGCGGCATACAAAGAGAAAAGGGGTATTGGGGTTTCTACTTTCGGATATCGTTGAGGTTACAGCGGCTTTGGAGGATGAGAGTGAAAAGAGTGTCCTGAACATACCGGAAGGAAACAGGGAGACCCTTTCCTCAGACAGTGTTATTTACCCCCAGAGTGCCGGAAATCACCAGTTGTCGGAAACGATTTCGGATGTCCGGTTCCTGAAGGAGAATCTTGCCGAGGGAAGAAGGGACAATATTTTAATGAGGGAAAAGCTGGATAACCTTCACCTGCTTCTGGAGCAGCAGCTCCAGAAGCCTGAGGAGGATAAGATGAGTAAAGAAGAGGAACAGAATCCCAGTGAGCTGGAAAGGTTCATGAAGCTGATCTATAATACACTTCTTGACAATGAGGTCAGTGAAAGGTATGCCAATCAGATAATAGATGAAATAGAACGAAGTGCGAAGCCCAATCTGCCTTTTGACTATGCATTGGCCAATATCTACCAGAAGATGATCCTCAAATTTGGAAAGCCGGAGGGAATCCTTCCCTCTGAGATAAGCCCCAAGATGGTTTTCTTCATAGGGCCCACAGGAGTTGGGAAGACAACTACAGTAGCCAAGCTTGCATCCCGGTTCATTCTGGAGGAGAAGAAAAGGGTAGCCTTGATTACTGCCGATACCTACAGGATAGCGGCAGCCGAGCAGCTGAAGACCTATGCCGGAATTCTGGAGGTACCCTTTAGAGTGGTATATGCTCCGGAGGAAATCCTGCAGGCATGGAAGGATTTTTCGGATTATGATTATATTTTCGTAGATACATCAGGACATTCCTATCAGAACGAGGAACAGAAGCAGGGCATGGCAGAGGTGGTTCATTCGGTGGACGGCAAGGCTGAAAAGGAGGTTTTTCTGGTTCTCAGTGCAACTACCAAATACAGGGATCTGCTGAAAATCGTTGATGCGTATTCGCCGCTTACGGAATATAAGCTGATATTTACCAAGCTGGATGAAACTACAGGAGTAGGTAATCTTTTGAATGTTAAGCTGTACACCGGAGCAGCCTTGTCCTATGTAGCCTATGGACAGAATGTGCCGGATGACCTGGAAGAATTCAATCCACAAAAGACGGTCAAACAATTACTCGCAGGAAAAATGTAGGAGGTAAGTACGAACGATGGATCAGGCTGAACAGTTAAGGAATATCATAAAAGCCAACAGTCAGCCAAAGAAACCTTTGGCGCGTGTGATTACTGTCACGAGCGGAAAAGGGGGAGTAGGGAAGTCCAATCTGTCCATTAATCTGGCCGTACAGCTGCGGAAGCTGGGCCAGAGAGTTGTCATACTGGATGCAGATTTTGGACTGGCCAATATAGAGATTATGTTTGGCACCATACCGAAGCATAATCTGAGTGATTTAATATATCAGGGCAAAAGTATGAGGGAAATCGTCACCAGGGGGCCCATGGATGTGGGGTTCGTGTCCGGGGGGTCAGGAATCACGGGTCTTTCTAATCTGAGAAAGGAGGATTTATCACGTATTATTCAGAACCTTGCCGAATTGGATTCCATAGCAGATACGGTGATAGTGGATACAGGAGCGGGGATTTCAGACGCGGTGATGGAGTTTCTCGTAGCCAGCGAGGAGATTTTGCTGGTTACTACTCCGGAACCCACTTCTATTACCGATTCGTATTCTCTGCTGAAGGCTCTTAGCAGAGATTCCAGATTTTCAGAGAACATGACAAAGATCAGAATGGTAGCCAACAAGGTTCAGCAGAAGGGAGATGGAAGTAATCTTTATCGGAAGCTTAATGCAGTTGTATTAAAATATCTTAGGGTACATTTGGAATATCTGGGAGAGGTTCCGGAGGATTTACATCTGAGCCGGGCGGTGATGCAGCAGAAGCCGGTATCCATAGAGAGTCCGGAAGCCAAGGCAGCCCTGGCTTATGAGCAGATTGCAGGAAGGCTGATGAACCGGGAGGTTCGGGAAATTACGGTCAGAAGAGGGATGTCAGCCTTTTTTTCTCATTTATTCCAGGGTAAGGGTAGGCCGATTGGAGGATAGCTATGAAAAAAATACTGGTTGTTGATGACTCTGCACTCATGAGAAGAGTACTTTGTGATATAATAGATTCAGATGGTAGATTCCGGGTGGTGGACAGGGCCGCAAATGGCCTGGAGGCTCTTGAACTCTTGAGCAGGAACTCCTATGACGCGGTTGTCCTGGATGTTAATATGCCCAAGATGAATGGATTGCAGCTGCTCAAAGAGCTGAGGAAGCGGAAGATTTCGGCTAGGATCGTAATGGCCAGTACGGACACCAGGGAGGGGGCACAGACCACATTGGATGCATTGGATCTGGGGGCCCTTGATTTTGTACATAAGCCTGACAGTGTATTGGAATGCAAAAAGAGTCTTTTTAAGGATCGTCTGCTGCAGATTTTGGAGGCTGCTACCGAGAGCAGGATGCCGGTATTTACAAAATCCTTTTCTATGGAGGAGGCCAGATCGGCAAAGAAGATGGTGGATCTTGTGAGTAAGCATGCAGGGAAGGTGGCTGGAAGTAAGATCGTAGCTGTTGCCAGCTCTACCGGCGGACCAAAGGCCCTTCATGCAGTGATACCCAGACTTCCGGCTAAATTAGGGGCGCCTGTGGTTATTGTGCAGCATATGCCTGCAGGTTTTACAGCCTCTTTGGCAGAACGGCTGAATACCCTCTGTGAGCTTACAGTAAAGGAAGCTGCTGAAGGAGATGTTTTAGAGCCTGGAAAGGTATATATTGCCATGGGCGGCAAGCATCTGAATATCCGCGCCAGCGGCGGCAGACATGTGATAAGCTATTCTGATGAACGTCCCAGGGAGGGTGTGAAGCCCTGTGCAAATTATATGTATGAATCTCTGGCCGACTGCAGATATGACATGGTTCTGTGCGTGGTTATGACAGGAATGGGGGCGGATGGCACAAAAGGAATTACCCATCTGAAGAATAAAAAGAAAATACATGTAATTGCTCAGAATGAGGATAGCTGTGCTGTCTATGGCATGCCGAAGAATATCGTAAATTCCGGCCTAGCTGATCAGGTTGTACCTCTGGAGCAGATTGCGCAGGAAATATTAATGAACGTGGGGGTAATGTAAAATGGATGTAAGCCAATATCTCGAAATTTTCCTTGACGAAACGAAAGAACATTTGCAGAGCTTAAATACGGAAATATTGAATTTGGAGCAGGATTCCGAAAATGAGGATACTATTAACGAGATTTTCAGGGCTGCCCATTCCCTGAAGGGCATGGCGGGAACCATGGGCTACAAGAGGATGCAGAACCTGACCCATGATATGGAAAATGTATTTTCGGAGGTTCGTAACGGGACGATAAAGGTCAAAGGCAATATGATTGATATCCTTTTTCAATGTCTGGATGCTCTGGAGGAATATATGAATACAATCCAGGAAACAGGAGATGAAGGAACCAATGACAATGAACCGCTGATTAAATTGCTGAATGAGGTTTTGGAATCCAAGGATGTAGAACCTGCAGCCGGGGGAAAGGCAGAGGAGAAGGGGACTGAACAGGCCTCCGGCACTGCTGTGGGGGAGGCAAAGTGGCAGGGGATCCGATTTGACGATACCCAGAAGCATGTTCTGCGGGAGGCTGTAAGGCAGGGCAAGAATGTTTTCGGCCTGACTGTTAAGGTTCAGGAAACCTGTATTTTGAAGGCTGCCCGGGCATTTCTGGTGTTTAAGGCCCTGGAAGAGTTAGGAGAGGTCATCATCTCCAATCCTCCTGTACAGGATATTGAGGATGAAAAGTTTGAACTGGATTTCAGCCTGATCTTTATTACGGACAGCCCTCTGGATAAGGTGCTGAAGGCGGTTAAGAGTGTGTCTGAGATCGAAGGCGTGGATGGGGATGCAATAGAAAGTGACAAGCTGGAGGGCCTGGGCGAGGCACCCAAAAGCCCAAAACAGCCTGTTGAGGTGGAACAGAAAGCGGCCGTGGAGCCTCAGGCGGCGGAAAGCGTCAGCCCGCCTGTACCGCAGCCTGCGCCGCCAAAAGCCAGTGAAAAGAAGAATACGGTATCAAAGCCTGTGGTAAACCGGACAGTGCGTGTGGATATTGAAAAGCTGGATGTACTGATGAACCTGGTGAGCGAGCTGATCATAGCCAAAAACTCCCTGGTATCTGCTTCGGGAGGGGAAAGGGGTGTTTCCGGCTTCAATGAGCATATTGAATATCTGGAGAGTGTTACGACCAATCTTCACGAGTCTGTGATGAAGGTCAGGATGGTTCCCATTGAGAGTGTAGTGAATAAATTTCCCCGTATGATCAGAGATCTTTCCAAGAAGCTGGATAAGAAAATGGAATTATATATGTCCGGTGAAGAGACAGAGCTGGATCGTACAGTGGTAGATGAAATCGGTGATCCTTTGATGCATCTGCTCAGAAATGCGGCAGATCATGGACTGGAATCAGCAGAGATCCGTAAAGAAAGAGGGAAGCCGGAGGTGGGTTCTGTCTTTCTGGAGGCTTACCAGGACGGCAACAATGTTGTAATCGAGGTAAGGGATGACGGTGCGGGTATCGATACCGAGGCGGTGAAGGAAAAGGCTGTTGCCAAGGGTCTTATTACTCCTGAGCAGGGAGAAAATATGACGGAGCAGGAGGTGGTCAATCTTTTGTTCCATGCAGGCTTTTCTACAGCAAAGAAGGTTTCGGATGTATCAGGAAGAGGCGTAGGCCTGGATGTGGTAAAGTCCAAGATCGAGTCCCTGAGCGGTGAAGTAGAGGTAAGGAGCAAGAAGGGGGTGGGAAGCACCTGGATCATACGACTCCCTCTTACCCTGGCTATTATACAGGCGCTCATGGTGGATGTGGGAGGCGAGAAGTATGCCATTTCCTTAGGGTCAATCCAGACCATAGAGGATATTACTCCTGACGATATCAAGAGTGTGCAGAATAAGGAAGTGATCCACCTGAGGGGGATCGTCATACCCATTATCCGCTTAAATGAGGTGCTGGATATTGAAAGCAGGAAGAAGCGGGAGGATAACCTGACGGTGGTGATCGTAAAGAAGGGCGATCGTTTGGCCGGATTGGTGGTGGATGAACTGATGGGCCAGCAGGAAATCGTGATCAAGTCGTTAGGCAAGTATATTACCAAATGCAGGATTATCAGCGGCGCTACTATTCTGGGCGATGGTGAGGTGGCATTGATTCTTGACACCAATGCATTATTTTAGGTATGGATTGCAGGAGGGACACCGGAATGGAAGAATTAAAAGTTGATATGGAAAATGGAACGACTCAGTTCATCGTAGTCACCTTGGGAGATGAGGAGTACGGCATTGATATAAAGTACGTGGATAATATAGTTCGGATGCAGAATATAACCAGGGTTCCCAAGGTTCAGAAGTACTTAAAGGGGGTAATCAATCTCAGAGGTGAAGTCATTCCTGTCATGAGTATCCGCATTAAAATGGGCCTGGAGGCAGATGAGTACAGCAAGTCTACCCGGATCATTATATTAAAGCTGGAGCAGCATGGAAATATAGGTGTTATTGTGGATGAGGTACAGGAAGTGGTTACCCTGGAAAATTCGCAGATTGAAAAAATTGCGTATGATCCCAAGGAGGAGAAAGAGAATTTTATTTTTGCTATCGGAAAATATGAAAATGGAGGCTTGATTTCCCTTCTTGATCTGAATGCTGTTTTGCTGGAAAAAGAAATCGTATAGGAGGTCATTGAGTGGCTGAGCTGAATTTAGAGACGATGTCTCAGGAGTATTATGATGTTCTGAAAGAGCTGGGAAATATTGGAGCCGGGAATGCCACCTCTGCTTTGGCGCAGATGCTTCAATGCAAGGTGGATATGCTGGTGCCCCAGGTAAAGCTGCTGGAATTTCAGGATGTGGCCGCCAGTATGGGGGGAGAAGAACAGATAATGGCCGGCATTTATCTCGGTGTAAGCGGGGATATCACAGGCAGCATCATGTTTCTTCTCGAAAAGGATTCAGCCAGGAATCTTGTTAAAAAATTGACAGGTGTATCAGCGGAGGGGGAGGAATTTTCGGATCTGGAGCTGTCTGCGCTTCAGGAGGTTGGGAATATTATTACCAGTTCCTATTTGAATTCCCTGTCTTCCATGACCAAGCTTACGATCAGCCCTTCTATTCCATCTCTGGCAATCGACATGGCCGGAGCTATCCTGAGTGTACCGGCAATAGAATTCGGAGTTATGGGGGACAAGATTCTTTTAATACAGACACAGTTTTTTAATGAAATACATCTGGATGGGTATTTTGTCCTGATCCCTGATTTGGAATCTTATGGTAAAATACTGTCTTCCCTTGGGATTCAATAGGGGCGGCCGGGTTTTACACCAGGTGAAGAATGGCATGGCTTTTACATAAGAAAATGGGAGAAGCAAAAGAGATATGGGTGAGACAATAAAAGTGGGAATGGCTGATTTAAAGGTCTGTATCAGTCCGGACGCTGTTACAACTCTGGGGCTGGGTTCCTGTGTTGGAATAGCCATCAGAGATCCGGTCACGAAGATCGGTGGATTGGTACATATTATGCTGCCGGACAGTACACAGATAAAGAATAACTCCAATATTCCCAAATTTGCCGATACAGGTATCAGTGAGTTGGTCAGACAGATGGTGGCAAAAGGTGCCAGGCAGTCACGCATGGTGGCAAAGATTGCCGGGGGAGCACAGATGTTTGCCTTTCAGAATAAGACAGAAATGGTGCGTATCGGTGAACGGAATGTAGAGGCAACAAAAAAGAAGCTGGCGGAGATGAAAATTCCGATTCTGGCTGAGGATACGGGAAATTGCTACGGAAGAACTGTAGTATTTTATCCTGAAACGGGAGATTTCGTAATCAGAGCGGTAGGAAAGCCGCAGAAGGTAATCTAGTAAAGAGGGAGAGAGGGGAGACGGAATGAAAAGGAGATGGATAGCACCGTTCCTGACACTGTTCATGGGTGCTGTAGCTGGCATCATCATGCTGCGGCTGCATTATGAAATGAAGGACATGCTGATTATTTTGCTTGGGGTATTGATAGGGTTTTATCTGATGGGAAGTCTGTTTAAGATGATGCTGGATATTTTCGACAAACAGAATGAAAAGAAGGCTGAAGAAGAGGCAGAAGCGGAAGACATGGCATCCGAGGAGATGCCGGAAGGACAGGTGAGTGCAGAGAGCCGGTGAGTAGGAACAGCTGGAGGAGAGTATGGACGAAACGGGCAGAAAAAAATTGTGGGAAGAATACACCAAAGCTAAGTCACCGGAAATACGTGAAAAGCTTATCCTGGAATATGCTCCGCTGGTCAGGCTGGTTGCCGGCAGGCTGAGTATGTACCTGGGATACAATGTAGAGTATGATGATCTGGTGGGATATGGTATTTTCGGATTAATTGATGCTATTGATAAATTTGACAGTATGAAGGCTGTGAAGTTTGAGACATATGCCAGTCTGAGGATACGGGGAGCCATTCTGGATCAGATCAGAAAAATGGACTGGATTCCAAGGACTATAAGACAGCGCCAGAAAAGAATTGATGCAGCCATTAAACGGATTGAGGCTGAGCATGGCAGAGCTGCTACGGATGAGGAAATAGCATCTGTGCTTGGAATCTCGGAAGAGGAATTCGGCGAATGGCAGTCCCAGATGAAGATTACTAATATAGTGTCTTTAAACGAGTTTATGGAGCAAGGCAGTGAAGTGCCGGCAGAAAATAATAAAAGCACCCACTTTGACAGCCCGGAGGAAGTACTTGAAAAAGAGGAGCTGAAGCAGATGCTACAGGATGCGATGGGTCTGCTGACCGAGAAGGAGCGCCGTGTCATTGAGTTATATTATTATGAGGATCTGACACTTAAGGAGATTAGTAATATTCTGGAGGTATCGGAATCAAGAATTTCGCAGCTGCACACCAGGGGATTGCAGAAAATGAAATCAAAGATGGGAGACTATATCGGTATCATGATATAGTCTGTGGGGGAAAACGTATGAATGGATATTTTCGATTAATCTGTGAAGAAAGCAGGACCTGCCTGCAGGTGATACCCCCGTCAGAGGGCGGAGAGCCAGTGACGGTGAATGAAATTGCAGAGTATTTAAACAAAAGAGGTATTTCCTATTCTAAAGAGATGCTGTATACAATAGCCGGCAAAAAGGAAGCCTGTGCGGTTGTTCTGAATCATGACAGGCATCTGGAGGAGAGAGAATCCTTTTTGCTGAATGTAAGTCCGGACAAAATGCAGGCTGTTGTCCGTTTTTATCCGCCTTCTAAAGCGGGCAGCAAATTGACGAAGGATGAGTTTCTGAGAGATCTGAATTTTAAAGGAGTTAAGTTCGGCATTCAGGAGAGGGCTATTGATCAGTTTTTTGAACGGAGAAGGTTCTGTGAGGATATACTGGTGGCTGTGGGCAAGGAGCCCCGGCATGGTACGGATGCCCGTATTGAATATTATTTCAATACAGATCTGAAGGCCAGGCCCACCTTAAAGGACGATGGCAGCGTGGATTTCTTTCATCTGAATAACATTAACCACTGCCATAAGGGAGATATACTCGCCAGACTTTTTCCGGAGGATCCCGGTGAAGCCGGCATGAATGTCATGGGGGAGAAAATCAAGCCCAGGGATGTCAAGAGGCGGTTTCTGAGATATGGAAGGAATATAGAGGTCTCCGAAGATAAGCTGACAATGATATCTAAGGTGGATGGACATGTTACGCTGGTAGATGACAAGGTGTTTGTGTCAGATGTGCTGGTGGTGGAAAATGTGGATAATTCTACCGGTGATATTGAATTTGAGGGCAGTGTGCAGATCAACGGCAATGTCTGTGCAAACTTTTCAGTCACGGCCAAGGGAAATATAGAGATAGCGGGTTTTGTAGAAGGAGCATATCTGGAGGCTGGAGGAGACATTATCATCGCCAGGGGAATTAATGGTATGGGCAAGGGTGTTTTGAATGCCAGAGGAAATATTGTTGTCAAGTTTATGGAGAATACCAGAACCACAGCCCGGGGATATGTACATGCAGAGTCTATCCTTCACAGTACTGTACAGGCAGGTGACGAGATCACTGTCACAGGAAGAAGAGGATTTATCACAGGGGGCAGGGTGTGTGCAACTCATTGCATAACAGTAAAAACACTTGGATCCTCCATGGGGGCAGATACCATCGTGGAGGTGGGAACAGATCCTACACTGAAATTCAGAATCCAGGATTTGACAGCAGAGATCGCAGAAGCAGGCAAGGTAGTAAAATCAGTGCAGCCACTCCTGGATGCAACACAGCAGAAGCTTGCAAAAGGAATAAAGCTGTCACCGGATCAGATTCAGTACATGAAATCCCTGATTGTTTTGAGTAAGGTGAAGTCAAAGGAAGTGGAAGAAAAGACAGAGGAGCTGAACCGTCTTCAGGAGTCATTGGGAAGTATGGTAAATGCCAGTGTGATTGTAACCGGGGTAGTTTTCCCAGGAACCAGGATAGGCATCGGGGATGTGTCAATGATCGTTCAGAAAGAGGCACAGTACTGCAGGTTTATCAAATCAGAAGGTGATGTAAAGCTGACGGCAATTTGATGGAAGGAGGGCTGTGCCATGTCAATCAGTCGTATAGAACTGCAGGGGCAGATATCAAGAGCCCAGGATTATACTACGATCAAGCACAACGAAGATCATAAGGGAATGATAGATCAGAATAATTTCCAGAACCAGTTCCACAAAGCGGTGGACAGTAAATTGAGCCAGGTGCATCATGGTGAAAATACTGAAAATGCAAATAAGCGTTTTGATGCAAAGGATAAGGGAAATGGCCATTATTCCGGCGACGGAGGCAAAAAGAGGCGGCAGGGGACGGACAAGGAAAAGGATTCCGGTGAACGGGTCATGCGTAAGGGGACAGGAAGCTTTGATATAAAAATCTAGGAGAATATATGGCATGGGAGTAACAGAAATTGTTCTCATTGTAATAGGAGCTGTCATTCTGAGTCTCGGCTATGCTTTACCGGCAGGCAGGAAGAAGGAGACCGCAGCTCCTGTTAAGCTTGATGAGAATCAGATGAAGGAACTGGTTGAGAAGGGATTGGCGGATGCAAAAGACCATATTAACGGCATGGTGGATGAAACTCTCAATTATTCCATGGAAAAAACTGAGAGAAGGATGGAAAGGCTGACCAACGAAAAAATAATGGCAGTCAATGAGTACTCGGATACGGTATTGGAATCCATCCATAAGAACCATCAGGAGGTCATGTTTTTGTATGATATGCTCAATGATAAGCATGAAAACCTGGTCAATGCGGTGAGCCAGGCTTCCCAGAAGGCGAGGGAAATCAGTCAGACCGTGCAGGATGCAGAGATTACAGTTCGGGAGGCTCTGGCAGAGGCAGAGCCGGGGGCTGAGAAAGAAAGTGCATCAGAGAAGGAAGAAGATACTTTTGTGCCTATTTCTCCCCCAAAAGTGGAAATAAAGCAGGATGTTTTGGGTGAAGCGCCTAAAAGCGACGCAGAGTCTGAGATTTTGAAGGAAGAAAATCAGACAGAAGAGACAGGCGGGATGAAAGAGCCGGATAATCATAATGAAAAAATATTGTGCCTGCATAAATTGGGTAAGTCTCCCAAGTCTATTGCCAAGGAGTTGGGCTTGGGTGTAGGTGAGGTAAAGCTTGTCATCGGCCTGTTTAAACAGGAAAAGTAAGGATACTGATCGGAGGGGCGGCAGGATCGATTATGAATTTAAAATACTATTTACGGGGATTGGGGCTGGGCATTATCGTTACTGCCATTGTACTGGGGCTGGGCACAAGGGGAAAAGCGGAGCCCATGAGTGATGAGGAGATTATCAGCAGAGCCAGGAAGCTGGGCATGATAGAGAATAGAGTTTTGTCCCCTCCTCAGGAGGAGGCCGGGCCTGCTGAACAGACAGCGGAGGCCGGGGATGCAGAGGCTGCAATGAGGGAGGAGTCCTCCGCTGTTTCTGCCCTGGGACAGGAGGGGGAGGAGGCACCTCCTGTTATAACTGAATCGGAAGAGACGACGGCAGAGGAGGACTTGTCTGAGATGACAGGGGCAGAGGAAGCTGCCAATATGGAAGTTGGGTCGGACGGGACGGAAGCAGAGGAGGAGGCCTCCGCTGCTGCAGAGGGAGAGGGCATCGGGGAGGTTTCACCCGTACCCTCCGTGAATCCTTCGGATCCTACTGCATTTATCGTACAGTCAGGAGAGAATCCCTCCAGTATCAGCAGAAGGCTGCAGGAGGGCGGCTGGATAGCCGATGCCGAGGAATTTAAAACCTTTCTGGTCAATAATGGTTATGACACTCTGATCGTAGCATCGGAGTACCATTTTCCTGTCGGCGCAGATATGGATACCATAGCCAAAATAATTACACAGAACAGGAGAATGAGGAATATGCCCACACAGCCGGAGCTTCCCATTCCCACAGTGCCGGAGGAGCCGCCTGCAACGGAATAGTAAAAAAACGAAAACCCCTTGTCAATAGGGGGTTTACTATGTTATAATCAAAACGTTGTGACTAAAAAACACGTATGTCTATTCAGCGTCGGTGCTTTTTCTAAGGTAGGCGGTGGAGCCAAAGATGTACGGAAGCAAATGAACCAAACGGAGGTAAAATCATGAGCGTTATTTCAATGAAGCAGTTATTAGAGGCAGGTGTTCATTTCGGACATCAGACAAGAAGATGGAACCCTAAGATGGCTCCCTATATTTTCACCGAGAGAAATGGCATTCATATCATTGACCTGCAGAAATCGGTAGGAAAGGTGGATGAGGCTTACAAGGCGGTTTTTGACATTGCATCCCAGGGCGGCACCATACTCTTTGTAGGTACCAAAAAGCAGGCACAGGATGCAGTGAAGACGGAGGCTGAGCGCTGCGGTATGTTCTATGTCAATGAAAGATGGTTGGGCGGTATGCTTACCAACTTTAAGACCATCCGCAGCAGAATTGATAGATTAAAACAGATTGAGACCATGTCCCAGGATGGCACCTTTGACGTCCTTCCCAAGAAAGAGGTTATTGCACTTAAGAAGGAGTGGGAGAAGCTGGAGAAGAACCTGGGCGGAATCAAGGAGATGACAAGAATCCCGGATGCGATCTTTGTAGTGGATCCCAAGAAGGAGAGAATCTGTGTGCAGGAGGCTCATACCCTTGGGGTGACACTGATCGGTATTGGTGATACCAACAGCGATCCGGAAGAACTGGATTATATTATTCCTGGTAATGATGATGCCATCAGAGCAGTAAAATTGATCGTATCCAAGATGGCGGATGCCGTAATTGAGGCAAACCAGGGCGTGGAAAACTACGTGGATGAGGCTGCGGAAGAAATGATGACGGAAAACACAGCAAAAGCAACGGATATGGAAGAGGTAGTTGCCGCAGCAGAATAAGTATGGGCTTTAGATGAATGGATGGAGGAAAAGGAAATGGCTATCACAGCGGGAATGGTAAAAGAATTAAGAGAAATGACCGGTGCTGGTATGATGGACTGTAAGAAAGCGCTTACAGAGACCAATGGAGATATGGATGCAGCAGTAGAGTTTCTTAGAAAAAACGGCCAGGCAAAGGCTGAAAAGAAAGCAGGAAGAATCGCGGCAGAGGGACTTTGCCGTGTGGCTATGGACGGAGACAGGTGTGCGGCAGTTGTAGAAGTGAACTCTGAGACTGACTTTGTCGCAAAGAACGAGGAGTTCCAGAAATTTGTGGAAGCGGTTGCAGCCCAGGCAGTAAGCTCTGATGCAGCGGATCTGGACGCTTTTCTGGCTGAGAGCTGGAAGGAAGACAGTTCTAAGACTGTGAAGGAGATTCTGGTAGAAAAAGTAGCAGTGATTGGAGAGAACCTGAATATCAGAAGATTTGAGAAGGTTACTGCAGAGAATGGCTGTGTGGTATCCTATGTGCATGGCGGCGGCAGGATCGGTGTTATCGTAGAGGCTGCTACGGATGTAGTAAATGATGCCGTGAAAGAGGCTCTTACCAATATAGCAATGCAGGTTGCTGCCCTGGCGCCTAAATACGTTTCCACAGATGAGGTTTCTGAGGAATATAAGGAGCATGAAAAGGAGATCCTTATGGCTCAGATCGCCCAGGATCCTAAGATGGCAGGCAAGCCTGAGAAGGTGATCGAGGGTGCTGTAATCGGCCGTCTCAACAAGGAGCTGAAGGAGGTATGTCTGTTAGAGCAGGCATATGTAAAGGCTGAGGATGGAAAGCAGACCGTAGCACAGTATGTT
>JALESH010000013.1 GCA_022781985.1 Lachnospiraceae bacterium
CTATCGCACTACCAAAAACGCATTATCACGCATTATTTGGCATTACGCTTCGCAAATTTGTTGCAATTTTGTTGCAAATTCCATTTTCAAAAGCTCGAAAGCCTTGATTTTACTGGATTACTCGATAATTGTAGCAACACGACCTGAACCTACAGTTCTACCACCCTCACGAATAGCAAATGTCAGACCCTGCTCCATAGCGATAGGATGAATCAGTTCGATAGTCATCTCTACGTTATCACCAGGCATGCACATCTCTGTACCCTCAGGTAAGTTACATACACCGGTTACGTCAGTTGTTCTGAAGTAGAACTGAGGTCTGTAGTTGTTGAAGAAAGGAGTGTGACGTCCACCCTCGTCCTTGGTCAGAACGTAAACCTGTGCTGTGAATTTCTTGTGGCAGGTTACGCTGCCGGGTTTTGCAAGAACCTGGCCTCTTTCGATCTCTGTTCTCTGAACACCACGAAGCAATGCACCAATGTTGTCACCAGCCTGAGCCTCGTCAAGCATCTTACGGAACATTTCGATACCTGTAACAACAGTCTTCTTGGTCTCTTCCTTGATACCAACGATCTCAACCTCTTCGTTGATGTGGAGAGTACCACGCTCAACACGGCCTGTAGCAACAGTACCGCGGCCTGTGATTGTAAATACGTCCTCAACAGGCATAAGGAAAGGCTTATCTGTATCACGCTCGGGATCCGGGATATACTCATCAACAGCCTTCATCAGATCAAGGATCTTGTCACCCCACTCAGAGCTGGGATCCTCCAGAGCCTTCAGAGCAGAACCCTGGATAACAGGTGTGTCATCACCGGGGAACTCATACTCAGAAAGCAGGTCTCTGATTTCCATCTCTACCAGCTCAAGCAGCTCAGGATCGTCAACCATATCACACTTGTTCATGAATACTACGATATAAGGCACGCCTACCTGACGGGAAAGGAGGATGTGCTCCTTTGTCTGAGCCATAACACCGTCAGTTGCAGCCACAACCAGGATAGCACCATCCATCTGTGCAGCACCTGTGATCATGTTCTTTACATAGTCGGCATGGCCGGGGCAGTCAACGTGTGCGTAATGTCTCTTCTCAGACTCATACTCAACGTGCGCTGTAGAGATCGTAATACCACGCTCTCTCTCTTCGGGAGCCTTGTCGATCATATCAAAAGCAACAGCCTCACCTGTACCCAGTCTTGCATTCAATGTCTTTGTGATTGCAGCAGTCAGGGTTGTTTTACCATGGTCTACGTGACCAATGGTACCAATATTACAATGGGGTTTGTTTCTTTCAAATTTAGCTTTAGCCATTTCTAAAGTCCTCCTTTAATTTGGTTAAGAAAATAATTTTGAATTTTTCGATTTACTGGCTTAACATTGATTATATTAAATAATATCAGGTTTTTCAAGCATTATTTGCTATTTGCTCTTTGCCGCCAAAACCTTTTCCTGCACGCTCTTGGGCACCGGCTCGTACTTCTCGAAGAACATGGAATAATTTCCCCTTCCCTGGGTCTTGGAACGCAGGTCTGTGGAATATCCGAACATCTCAGCAAGGGGTACATATCCTCTTACCATCTTACCGCCTCCGATATCATCCATACCCTCGATACGGCCGCGGCGTGAGTTGATATCACCGATTACATCTCCCATGTACTCCTCAGGCATGGTTACCTCTACCTTCATGATAGGCTCCAAGAGTACCGCACCGCCCTTCTTCATAGCCTCCTTGAACGCCATGGAGCCGGCAATATGGAATGCCATTTCTGAAGAGTCAACCTCATGATAGGAACCGTCATATACGTTGGCGTGTACACCCAGTACAGGGAATCCTCCCAGGATACCGGCCTTTGCAGCCTCTTCGATACCTTCGCCCACTGCCGGGATGTATTCCTTCGGAATCGCGCCGCCTACCACGGTAGACTCGAACTTGAATGTCTCCTCTCCGTTAGGATCCATAGGCTCGAATTTTACCTTGCAGTGGCCGTACTGTCCGCGTCCGCCGGACTGCTTCGCATATTTGTATTCCTGATCAACAGGCTTTGTAAATGTTTCTTTGTAAGCAACCTGAGGAGCGCCTACGTTGGCCTCCACCTTGAACTCGCGCAGAAGTCTGTCTACGATAATTTCCAGATGGAGCTCACCCATACCTGCGATAATGGTCTGTCCTGTCTCCGAATCCGTATGGGCACGGAAGGTGGGATCCTCTTCAGCCAGCTTGGCCAGTGCCTCACCCATCTTGCCCTGTCCTGCCTTGGTCTTGGGCTCAATCGCCAGTTCGATAACCGGCTCGGGAAATTCCATGGACTCAAGGATAACCGGATGCTGCTCATCGCAGATAGTATCTCCTGTCGTGGTGAACTTAAATCCTACTGCCGCCGCAATATCGCCGGCATAAACCTTATCCAGCTCCGCCCTCTTATTGGCATGCATCTGCAGGATACGTCCCACACGTTCTTTTTTATCCTTGGTTGCATTCAATACATAGGAACCAGAATTCATCGTACCGGAGTAAACCCTGAAGAATGCCAGCTTACCTACGAAGGGATCCGCCATGATCTTGAAGGCCAGGGCTGAGAAGGGCTCCTCATCAGAAGAATGTCTCTCTATCTCATTTCCATCCAGATCCACACCCTTGATGGCAGGGATGTCTGTAGGCGCAGGCATAAATGCAAGGATAGCATCCAGCAGCTTCTGAACCCCTTTGTTTCTGTAGGCAGTACCGCAGCATACCGGGATCGCAGCACACTCGCAGGTTCCCTTTCTGAGCGCCGCCTTGAGCTGCTCATTGGTAGGCTCCTCGCCTTCCAGGTACATCATCATCAGGTCGTCATCCAGCTCACTGATTTTCTCTACCAGCTCTGCACGGTAAAGCTCCGCCTCATCCTTCATATCCTCCGGGATATCTACGATAGAGATGTCCTCACCCTTTTCATCGTTGTAAATATATGCCTGCATTTCAAACAAATCAATGATTCCCTTGAAATCGTCCTCCTTGCCGATGGGCAGCTGGATGCAGATTGCATTCTTTCCAAGCCTGGTTCTGATCTGATCCACGGCACCATAAAAGTTTGCACCTAAAATGTCCATCTTATTGATGTATGCCATTCTCGGTACGTTGTAAGTGTCGGCCTGGCGCCAAACATTTTCCGACTGAGGCTCTACACCACCCTTTGCACAAAATACACCCACAGCACCATCCAGCACACGGAGTGAACGTTCAACCTCCACAGTAAAGTCAACGTGTCCGGGTGTATCAATGATATTGATACGATGCTCTAATGCGCCCGGCTTTGCCTTGCACTTTTCCTGCTCTGTCCAATGACATGTGGTAGCGGCTGATGTAATTGTTATACCTCTTTCCTGCTCCTGTTCCATCCAGTCCATGGTAGCAGTACCTTCATGAGTATCACCAATCTTATAGTTAACACCGGTATAGTATAAGATACGCTCTGTCAGAGTAGTTTTACCCGCATCAATATGGGCCATAATACCGATATTTCTGGTTCTCTCTAATGGATATTCTCTTCCAGCCAAGGGTTTTTCCTCCTTTAGAATCTGTAATGCGCAAATGCCTTGTTAGCCTCTGCCATCTTGTGCATATCTTCTTTCCTCTTTACGGCTGCGCCTGTATTGTTTGCAGCGTCCAGAATCTCATTCGCCAGCCTGTCCTGCATTCTCTTCTCGCCTCTCTTGCGAGAAAACATGGTCAGCCAGCGAAGCGCCAATGCCTGGCGTCTGTCCGGCCTGACCTCGATGGGCACCTGATAGGTGGCGCCGCCGATACGTCTTGCCTTTACCTCCAGGGCAGGCATGATATTGTTCATAGCCTCCTCAAATACCTCCAGAGCAGGCTTACCTGATTTTTCCTCTACTGTAGCAAATGCTCCGTATACGATCTTCTGGGCTACACCCTTTTTGCCGTCCAGCATAATGTTGTTGATCAGCTTGGTAACCACCTTATTATCGTATAAAGGATCTGCCAATACATCTCTTTTCTGAATATGTCCTTTACGTGGCACGTTTCTTCCCTCCTTATTAATTTGCAACAGCTCCGCTGTCACAGATTTCCCATCTGCTTTCACGAATTGCCGCATGAATAATTCAACGGTACTCACATGATGTGTTCGTGCGGCTTTCTATATATGATACAGAATTCCAACACAAATTAGTCCTGTTGTTACATAAAATCCCGACTATTTACCAGCCTTGGGCCTCTTGGCGCCGTATTTGGAACGAGCCTGCTTTCTGTTAGCGACTCCGGCAGTATCAAGGGTACCTCTGATGATGTGGTATCTTGTACCGGGAAGGTCTTTCACCCTTCCTCCCCTGATCAGAACAACGCTGTGCTCCTGCAAGTTATGACCTTCTCCTGGAATGTAGCTGGTCACCTCGATTCCGTTGGAAAGACGAACTCTGGCGATCTTTCTGAGAGCTGAGTTAGGTTTCTTAGGAGTTGCAGTCTTAACAGCCGTGCAGACTCCTCTCTTCTGGGGAGAAGAAGTATTGGTTGCCTTCTTATGAAGAGAGTTGTATCCCTTCTGAAGAGCAGGTGCTGTTGACTTCTTTACGGTTGTCTGACGTCCCTTTCTTACTAACTGATTAAATGTTGGCATTCTGTTTCACCTCCTGCGTTTTTATGCCGGCCTTTCTGCGGCCTGTTTCTGTCGGCTTCGGACTCCATCCTCTTCTTCAGGCACAAAAAAGACAATGCATCCGAATGCACACTTTGATAGTATAAGTGTTCCCGGGTGCATTGTCAATATCTTTTGCAAAATTGCAGGGAATTATATTTCTATATCTTCCGTTTCTTCTGTTTCCTCTGCCTCATCATATTCTCCGGCTTCCTCGTTCAGTTCCTCATATTCCTCTATCTCAGCAGGCTCTCCGAACTCCTCACCAAAGTCTACTTCCTCTGTTTCAAAATCATCCTCTTCAAAAGCAATCACATCAGTATCCATCGGTCTGAGATCCGTATCCAGCATGGTGCTGCGGTATCTCTTCATACCTGTTCCTGCAGGAATCAGCTTACCGATAATGACATTTTCCTTCAGACCGATCAGTGGGTCTGCCTTTCCTTTAATCGCTGCCTCTGTCAGCACCTTGGTTGTCTCCTGGAAGGATGCTGCTGAGAGGAAGGAATTGGTGGCCAGGGCGGCTTTTGTAATACCCAGCATAACCTGCTTGCCTTCTGCCGGCTCTCTGCCCTCTGCCAGGAGCTTCTCATTCATCTCCTCATAGTCCAGAATATCCACCAGCGTTCCGGGCAGGAAGTCCGCATCACCGTTGCTCTCTATCCGGACCTTCTTCAGCATCTGACGGACGATGACCTCGATGTGCTTGTCGCTGATATCCACACCCTGCAGACGGTATACCCTCTGAACCTCCCGGAGCATATAATCCTGAACAGCCCTGACACCCTTGATCTTAAGCAGATCGTGAGGATTGACACTTCCCTCCGTCAGCTCATCACCGGCCTCCAGCACTGTGCCGTCCAGAATCTTGATCCTGGAACCATAAGGTATCAGGTATGCCTTGCTCTCTCCTGTCTCCTCATTGGTAATCACAATCTCGCGCTTTTTCTTGGTATCCTTGATGGTAGCCATGCCGCCAAACTCTGCGATAATGGCAAGACCCTTAGGCTTTCTGGCCTCAAAAAGCTCCTCCACACGAGGAAGACCCTGGGTGATATCGTCACCGGCCACACCGCCCGTATGGAAGGTACGCATGGTAAGCTGTGTCCCCGGCTCGCCGATGGACTGCGCCGCGATGATTCCTACAGCCTCACCCACCTGCACCGCCTCGCCGGTAGCCATGTTGGCGCCGTAGCACTTGGCACAGATGCCATTGTGAGAACGGCAGGTAAGGATCGTCCTGATCTTCACCTTTTCGATGGGCTGGCCCTTCTCATCCACACCCTCGCTGAGGATCCGGGCGGCACGGCTGGGCGTGATCATATGATTGCTCTTTACGATCATGTTGCCTTCCCTGTCCCTGATATCCTCACAGGCATATCTTCCGTTGATTCTGTCCTTCAGCCCTTCAATGGTTTCCTTTCCGTCCATAAAAGCCTTTACAGCCATGCCCGGAATCTCGCCCTTATCCTCACAGCAGTCTACCTCCCGGATGATCAGCTCCTGGGAAACGTCTACCATTCTCCTGGTCAGATATCCTGAGTCAGCGGTACGCAGTGCCGTGTCGGACAGCCCCTTGCGGGCACCGTGAGCGGACATGAAATACTCCAGAACATCCAGACCCTCACGGAAATTGGACTTGATGGGCAGCTCAATGGTTCTTCCCGTGGTATCCGCCATCAGCCCTCGCATGCCCGCCAGCTGCTTGATCTGCTGGTTGGAACCACGGGCACCGGAATCCGCCATCATAAAGATATTGTTGTACTTATCCAAGCCTGCCAGCAATACCTCTGTCAGCTTCTTATCTGTCTCATTCCAGGTCTCCACCACTGCACGATATCTTTCCTCCTCCGTAATCAGTCCTCTCCTGTAGTTCTGGGAGATCCTGTCTACCGTGAACTGAGCCTCATCCAGCATCTCCTGCTTCTGCTCCGGCACCGTCATATCGGAAACGGAAACCGTCATGGCTGCCCTGGTGGAATATTTATATCCTGTAGACTTGATCAGATCCAGGACCTCTGCGGTCTTGGAGGCGCCATGGGTATTGATGACCTTCTCCAGTATCTGCTTTAACTGCTTCTTGCCTACGTGGAAATCCACCTCCAGCTTCAGGAAGTTCTCCGGCTCTGTTCTGTCCACAAAGCCCAGATCCTGAGGAAGGATCTCATTGAACAGGAAACGTCCCAGGGTGGAATTTACATTGCCGCTTATCTCCTCTCCTGCTGCGTTGACGCGGCTCACCCTCACATTGATCCGGGAATGCAGGGTGCAGCAGCCGTTTTCATAGGCCAGAATAGCCTCATTTACACTCTTATAATAATTGCCTTCCCCTGTGGCGCCAGGCCTCTCCTGGGTCAGATAATAAATACCCAGCACCATATCCTGAGAGGGCACCGCCACCGGCCCGCCATCGGAGGGCTTCAGCAGGTTGTTGGGGGACAGCAGAAGGAAACGGCACTCTGCCTGGGCCTCCACGGAGAGAGGAAGATGCACTGCCATCTGGTCACCGTCGAAGTCCGCATTGAAGGCCGTACATACCAGGGGATGAAGCTTGATCGCCTTGCCCTCAACCAGAATAGGCTCAAATGCCTGGATACCCAGCCTGTGAAGCGTAGGTGCCCGGTTGAGCATGACCGGATGCTCCTTGATGACCTCCTCCAGCACATCCCATACCTGTGTATCCAGCCTCTCTACCAGCTTCTTGGCATTCTTGATGTTCTGTGAGATTCCCCTTGCCACCAGTTCCTTCATAACAAAGGGCTTGAAAAGCTCTATGGCCATCTCCTTGGGCAGACCGCACTGATAGATTTTCAGCTCCGGCCCCACTACGATAACAGAACGTCCCGAATAGTCTACACGCTTACCCAGAAGGTTCTGACGGAAACGTCCAGATTTTCCCTTTAACATGTCGGAAAGGGACTTAAGGGCCCTGTTGCCGGGTCCTGTTACCGGCCTGCCCCTCCTGCCGTTGTCAATCAGGGCATCCACGGCCTCCTGAAGCATTCTTTTTTCATTGCGGACAATGATATCCGGCGCCCCCAGCTCCAAAAGCCTGTTCAGCCTGTTATTTCTGTTTATGATCCTTCTGTATAAGTCATTCAGGTCGGAGGTGGCAAAGCGCCCGCCATCCAGCTGCACCATAGGGCGCAAATCCGGAGGGATAACAGGAATTGCATCCATGATCATCCATTCAGGCTTGTTGCCGGACTCCCTGAACGCCTCCACTACCTCCAGCCTCTTGATGATCCTTGCCCGCTTCTGTCCGGTGGAGTCCTTCAGGTCGGCCTTCAGCTCTGCAGCTTCTGTCTCCAGTTCAATGGCCTGCAGCAGCTCCTTAATAGCCTCTGCTCCCATTCCCACCCGGAATCGGTTCCCCCAGGTTTCCCTGGCATCCTGATACTCCTTCTCAGAGAGAACCTGCTTATAGTCCAGATCTGTGTCTCCTGGATCCAGTACGATGTAGGAAGCAAAGTACAGCACCTTCTCCAGCACCCTGGGAGAAAGATCCAGAATCAATCCCATACGGCTGGGAATTCCTTTAAAATACCAGATATGGGATACCGGGGCTGCCAGCTCAATGTGTCCCATTCGCTCCCTGCGCACACTTGCCTTGGTCACCTCCACACCGCAGCGGTCACAGACAACCCCCCTGTATCTGATCTTTTTATATTTGCCACAATGACACTCCCAGTCCTTGCTGGGGCCGAAAATCTTCTCACAGAACAGCCCCTCCTTTTCGGGCTTCAGGGTTCTGTAGTTGATGGTCTCCGGCTTTGTCACCTCACCCCGGGACCACTCTCTGATTTTCTCCGGAGATGCTAAACCAATTTTGATCGCATCAAAGGTCATAGGTTGATATGTTTCCTGTTTTGTTTCCGGCATCTTCACACACATTCCTTTCTTTTCGGACTGCTAATCTCTTTTTCCCTATTCGTCGTAAGATTCTGCAAACTCGGCTTCGTCACCCAGTTCCAGGTCAAATTCCTCTTCTGCCTCCTCATCGGTGCTCACAAGCTCGCCGCTGTCCGCATCAAATTCCTGCTTCTGATAGCCCATGTCTCCCAGGGACTCCTGCTCATAATCGTAATTTCTGGAATCTCCCTCCATCTCATAGCGATAGTCATTGTCACCGTAATCAATGGTCTCCACGATCTCCACCTCGGTCTGATCCTCCCGCAGGACACGCACATCAAGCCCCAGCGACTGCAGCTCCTTTAAGAGTACCTTGAAGGATTCCGGAATGCCCGGCTCCGGAATATTGTCTCCCTTGATGATGGCCTCGTAGGTCTTGACACGCCCTACCACATCATCTGATTTCACAGTCAGGATCTCCTGCAGCGTGTAGGAAGCACCGTATGCCTCCAATGCCCAAACCTCCATCTCTCCGAAGCGCTGTCCGCCGAACTGTGCCTTTCCGCCCAGTGGCTGCTGTGTTACCAGGGAATAGGGGCCTGTAGAACGGGCATGGATCTTATCATCTACCAGATGGTGAAGCTTCAGATAATGCATGTGTCCGATGGTTACCGGACTGTCAAAATACTCTCCGGTCCTTCCGTCGCGGAGCCTCACCTTACCGTCCCTGGAGATCGGTACGCCCTTCCAGAGCTCCCTGTGGTCTCTGTTCTTATATAAATAATCCAATACCTCCGGAAGCAGATCCTCCCTGTGCTTCTTTTCAAACTCTTCCCATTCTAGGTTCACATAATCATTGGCCAGATCCAGGGTATCCATGATGTCATTCTCATTGGCTCCGTCAAAGACGGGAGTTGCCACATTGAAGCCCAGAGCCTTTGCCGCCAGGGAAAGATGGATTTCCAATACCTGTCCGATGTTCATACGGGAAGGCACGCCCAGAGGGTTCAATACGATATCCAGAGGCCGTCCGTTGGGCAGATAGGGCATATCCTCCACCGGCAGCACACGGGATACCACACCCTTGTTTCCATGACGTCCCGCCATCTTGTCACCCACAGAAATCTTCCTCTTCTGGGCTATATAGATACGGACTGCCTGATTTACACCGGGAGAGAGTTCATCCCCGTTCTCCCTTGTAAATACCTTGGCATCCACAACAATACCATATTCTCCGTGAGGCACCTTCAGCGAGGTATCTCTTACCTCTCTGGCCTTTTCACCAAAGATGGCGCGCAGCAGCCTCTCCTCTGCCGTAAGCTCGGTCTCTCCCTTGGGGGTCACTTTACCCACTAGGATGTCTCCGGCACGAACCTCGGCACCGATTCTGATGATGCCTCTGTCATCCAGATCCTTCAGTGCATCGTCACCCACACCGGGTACGTCCCTGGTGATTTCCTCGGGGCCCAGCTTGGTATCACGGGCCTCTGCCTCATACTCTTCTATATGGACGGAGGTGTATACATCCTCCTGCACCAGCCGTTCACTTAATAAAACTGCATCCTCGTAGTTATAACCCTCCCAGGTCATAAATCCGATCAGAGGATTCTTACCCAGGGCAAGCTCCCCTCCTGAGGTGGAGGGTCCGTCTGCAATTACCTGTCCCTTGACCACCCGGTCACCCTTAAATACGATGGGCTTCTGATTATAGCAGTTGGACTGGTTGCTTCGCGAAAACTTGGTCAGCCGGTACTCATCCCGCTCACCATCATCGTAGGTCATCTTAATCAGCCGGGAGGAAACATAGTCTATGGTTCCCGACTTTCTTGCCACCACGCAGACCCCGGAGTCTACCGCCGCCTTCGGCTCCATACCGGTTCCCACTGCGGGAGCCTCTGTGGTCAGAAGGGGCACTGCCTGACGCTGCATGTTGGATCCCATCAGCGCCCGGTTGGCATCATCATTCTCCAGGAAAGGAATCAGAGCCGTAGCCACCGAGAACACCATCTTAGGGGATACATCCATATAGTCAAACATTGCCTTAGGATACTCGGAGGTCTCCTCCCTGTAGCGGCCGGATACGGTATTTCTCACAAAATACCCATTCTCATCCAGGGCCTCATTGGCCTGGGCCACATGGTAATTGTCCTCCTCATCCGCTGTCATATATTCTACTTCCTCCGTCACACGGGGGTTGGCCGGATCCGTCTTATCTATTTTGCGATAGGGCGCTTCCACAAATCCGTACTCATTGATCCTTGCATAGGATGCAAGGGAGTTGATCAGTCCGATGTTGGGACCCTCCGGTGTTTCGATCGGGCACATCCTCCCATAGTGGGAATAATGTACGTCACGCACCTCAAACCCGGCACGATCCCTGGACAGACCGCCCGGTCCCAACGCAGAAAGACGCCTCTTATGAGTCAGCTCACCCAGAGGATTGTTCTGATCCATAAACTGAGACAGCTGGGAGGAGCCGAAGAACTCCTTCACCGCCGCCTGAACCGGCTTGATATTAATAAGCACCTGGGGAGATATTTCCTCCGCATCATGGGTGGTCATCCTCTCCCTTACCACTCGTTCCAGCCTGGAAAGGCCGATTCTGTACTGATTCTGCAGCAGCTCGCCCACTGCACGGATGCGCCTGTTGCCCAGATGGTCTATATCATCATCATTTCCGATACCATATTCCAGATGAATGTTATAATTAATTGAAGCAAGGATGTCTTCCTTGGTCACATGCTTGGGAACAAGCTCATGCACATTCTTACGGATAGCCTCTGCCAGAGCCTCTGCATCCTCACTGTATTCTTCCAGGATCTGCGCCAGAACAGGGTAATATACTGCCTCATGGATTCCCAGCTCTTCGGGATCGCAGTCTACAAAGCTGGTGATATCCACCATCATATTGGAAAGAACCTTTGTATTCCTTTCCTCGGTCTGGATATATACATAGGGTACTGCCGCATTCTGAATGTCATCCGCAAGCTCCGCTGTCACCCTTGTGCCCGCAGCAGCCAGGATCTCACCTGTGGTCATATCCACTACATCCTCCGCCAGGATGTGATGTCTGATCCTGTTCCTGAGGGCAAGCTTTTTGTTGAATTTATATCTTCCGACTTTGGCCAAATCATATCTTCTGGGGTCAAAAAACATGGCGTTAATCAGGCTTTCTGCACTTTCCACGCTGAGAGGCTCACCAGGACGGATTTTTTTGTATAACTCTAAAAGACCCTCCTGATAGTTCTCAGAAGTGTCCTTTGAGAAGCTGGCCTCTATCTTGGGCTCATCACCAAATAATTCCCTGATCTCATCATTGGTACCCACACCCAGTGCCCTGACCAGCACTGTGATCGGTACCTTTCTGGTTCTGTCTACTCGTACATAAAAAACATCATTGGAATCCGTCTCATATTCCAGCCACGCACCACGGTTAGGGATGACAGTGGAAGAAAAAAGCCTTTTGCCGATTTTATCATGGCCGATTGCATAATAAATACCGGGGGAACGTCCCAGCTGGCTGACAATAACACGTTCTGCACCGTTGATTACGAAGGTTCCCGTTTCCGTCATCAGGGGAAGATCTCCCATAAAGATCTCATGCTCGCTGATCTCCTCTTTTTCCTTATTATACAGGCGAACCCTAACCTTTAACGGCGCCGCATAGGTAGCATCTCTCTCCTTACATTTTTCGATAGAATACTTCACATCTTTTTCGCACAGTTCGAAGTCCACAAATTCCAGACTTAAATGTCCGCTGTAATCCGCGATCGGAGAGATATCGTCAAAGACCTCTTTCAGGCCTTCTTCGAGAAACCATCTGTAGGAGTCCTTCTGGACTTCTATCAGATTCGGCATTTCCAAAACCTCTTTTTGTCGCGAATAACTCATACGTATGTTCTTACCGGCGGCAATAGGACGTATTCTGTTCTTTTCCATTGACATTTCACCCCGTTCTTTATGATTTTGAGCCTATTAATCGGTGATTTACATATCTGGCATCTTCATTTCTGTTTGTACAAAAATGAAAGGTAAGCCACCTTACCACAATAGTGCACCATACATTCTACTACAAGAGCTTTTTTGAGTCAAGTTTTTTCTGTGAGAAACGTACACCTGACGTCTCACCCTGGCTCTTCTGCTGCAGTGCAAAAAAGAACGGTGTCCGCATAGCACGGACACCGTCACTCTTATCTCATGTTCAGCCGGATTATTTCACTGTAACCTTAGCGCCTTCTGCTTCCAGCTTCGCCTTAAGCTCATCAGCCTCTTCCTTGGAAATGCCTTCCTTAAGCATCTTAGGAGCGGAATCTACCAGGTCTTTTGCTTCTTTCAGGCCCAGACCTGTAGCTTCACGTACCACCTTGATTACCTTAACCTTGTTAGGACCAACCTCTGTAAGCTCTACATCGAACTCGGTCTTCTCTTCTGCTGCTGCAGCGCCGCCGCCGTCTGCTACTGCCATCACAACACCTGCTGCTGCGGATACACCGAACTCTTCCTCGCAAGCCTTTACCAAATCATTTAATTCCAAAACGGTTAACTCTTTGATTGCATCAATAAGTTCCTGAGCTGTTAATTTTGCCATTATGATTTACCTCCATGTATAGATTCTCTTATTTATTAGGTTAGATTGCTGTCCTGACTCTGCCGGGATTTATTCAGCAGGAGTCTCTTCCGCGGGTGCCGCCTCTGCTGCTTCACATGCGGATGCTCCGCCTTTTTCTGCCAGCTGGTTCATGACACGGGCGAAATTGGTGATCGGAGACTGCAGGCTTCCAAGCAGCTTGGAAATAAGCTCGTCTCTGGAAGGGATCTTAGCGATATCGGCAATGCCCTTTGCATCATATGCCATTCCTTCCACCATGCCGCCCTTGATCTCAAGTTTGTCAGCTTCTTTTGCAAACTTACATAAGATTCTTGCAGGTGCTGTAGCATCTGTAGTGGAAACAGCTATGGCGCTGGGCCCTTCAAGATAGGGGACAAGCGCTTCGAAATCCGTTCCCTTAAAGGCGAAATTCATCATCGTGTTCTTGTAAACCTTGTAGGTAATTCCCTGCTCACGAAGCTCTTTACGCAGCCTCGTATCCTGCTCTACCGTAAGGCCCCGGTAGTCAACCAGAACAACAGACTGTGCATCCTTGAGAGTTGCAGAAATTTCCTCTATGATGGGTTTCTTCAATTCAATTTTTGCCACTTTCTTTTACCTCCTTATAGATTTGGTGTGCCGAAAGGAGTCTGTGCAGCCTTCTGCTGCAAATATAAAAACCTCTCCGCTTTGGTTCCCAAAGACAGAGAGGCAGAAGTCTTTATAAACTCACTCTTCTCCTCGGTAGGCGCTGCGCTTACGCCTTCGCAGCCCTCATGGGACTGTGTCCGGCACCTACTGTCTTCGGCAGGGCTGTTTGCGGTATCTCCGACAAACAGACTCTATTAATATAATGTATTCTCCCTCGCTTGTCAAGTCCATTTTTACTCCAGCCACGGAAAACGCAGGTTTCCGTATTCTTTATCTCTATTATACTTTTCCTCAAACATTATCAGCATCCTGGCGATCTGCTCACGGCTGATCGGATCATGTATGCCATAGCTGCCGGCCCTGCTGTACCATCTGTTTTGTTGGAAATTCAGGCAAATTTATGGGCAGGTGATATATCCCTCTTCATCAATGTGGACTCCCGGCGAGATAGAACGCATATAATCCAGCACCCGCTCCTTCTCCCCTCCATGAAGCAAGGAGGTGAAGCAGTCTTTCTGCTGGGCAGGGAGGAACTGCAGGCTCTTCAGGCCATTCCCATCCACTGTTGCCTTAATCAGGCAGGTATCCACCTGCCTGGAGTTAAACCAGAAATTTCCCAGGCTGTACAGCACCGGTACCCGATCTATATATACAACAGGCTGCAGGCAGTGAGGATGGTCTCCTATGACCAGATCCGCGCCAGCTTCCACCAGCCTGGGGGCCTGGTCCAGCTGCGCCCAGTCCGGTTCCGCCACATTTTCTGTCCCCCAGTGGATGTATACCACCACAAAGTCGCTGTTGGCCGCGGCCTCCCGTACAGTTTCCAGCAGCCTGTCCGGATTCAGGCAGCGAAAAACTCCCGGCAGTGTATCAGTGGCCCCTCTGGTATCCGGATTGTCCATCCTCTCTATCTGGGTTGCTGAGACATAGGCAAGCTTCACGCCCCCTGCCGTAAAGTAGACCGGTGCTGCCGCTTCCTCCAGGTTTATGCCGGCTCCTGCATACGGTATGCCTGCCCCCTTCAGGATATCCAGAGTATCCAGCAGTGCCGTTTCTCCATAGTCAAAGGCATGGTTGTTTGCCAGGGAGACTATGTCCACTCCCATCTCATCCAGAAGCCTGACCGAATCGGGCTTGGCACGGAAGGTGAACTGTTTACCCTCCGTGGGTGTCCCCCTGTCAGAATATGGAAACTCATTGTTCAGCATCAGGATGTCAGCAGCCCTCATCTCCGCCAGCAGATCCTGGGAAAAGGCCCCCTCTGCTCCCCTGCCCCTCTGCAGCAGGCTGGCCATCACACTGTAGCCCGGATCAAGGAGTATGTCTCCTCCAAAGGCCAGAACCACCTCTTCCCCCGGCTGCTGTTCTGGCTCGCTATCCTGCTGTTCTGGCTCGCTATCCTGCTGTTCTGTCCCGGATAAACCGGAACCTTCTCCTGCCTCCTGGGGCTCCCAGCCGGGCAGCGTCAGCCCTGCTTCCGGGATAGCCTCTGCAAAAAGAGAAAAATTAGTCTCCTCCCTTTCTTCTGCCGCCATGATATAGTACCCCATAAGCACAGACAGCCCTGCAGCCATTACCACTGCAAAAGCAATACAGAAGGCCGCCAGCATCCTCACAAGATTTTTCCTTTTCCCGCTTTTCCCACGTCTCTTCATACATCCGCTCCTATTGCAGCAACAAAAACCCGGAGTGAGTTTGAAAATCACCTTCTTCAAACACCCTCAGGGTACGTTGTACAAAAAACCACCTGCAGGCTGTCCCCGCAGATGGTTTTATCCTCTGAACCTTCTTATTTACTGAAACTTGGCAACGCTTACTTTCACACCCGGACCCATCGTCGAGGACAGGGTCACGCTTCTCAGATACTGTCCCTTCAATGCAGAGGGCCTTGCCTTTACAATGGCATCCATCAGGGCATTGAAGTTCTGCTCCAGCTGCTCCTCTGTGAAGGAAGCCTTCCCTACCGGTACATGGATAATATTGGACTTATCCAGACGATACTCTATCTTACCTGCTTTGATATCCTTGACAGCCTTGGTAACATCCATGGTTACCGTACCGGCCTTGGGGTTAGGCATCAGTCCCTTAGGACCCAGAACCTTTCCGAGACGTCCTACCACACCCATCATGTCAGGAGTCGCAACCACCACATCAAAATCCAGCCATCCGTCGTTCTGGATCCTGGGCACCAGCTCATCTCCGCCTACGAAGTCTGCACCTGCAGCCTCTGCCTCGTTTACCTTATCACCCTTTGCAAATACCAAAACCTTTACTTCTTTTCCTGTACCGTTGGGCAGTACAACTGCGCCGCGGATCTGCTGCTCAGCATGACGTCCGTCGCATCCTGTTCTGATATGAACCTCGATGGTTTCGTCAAATTTAGCGGTAGCCGTTTTCTTTGCAAGCGCAATAGCATCTGCTGCCTCGTACTGAACAGAGCGGTCTACCTGTTTTGCAGCCTCATTATATTTTTTTCCATGTTTCATTATCAATTCCTCCTATGGTTCAATCGGCCTGGGGCACCGTAGCCCTGCCAGCCTCCCACTTTTACTCGTCATTAATCTTCTACTGTGATGCCCATGCTTCTTGCAGTACCTGCGATCATGCTCATAGCTGCTTCTAAGGATGCCGCATTCAGGTCAGGCATCTTCAGCTCTGCGATTTCTTTGATCTTATCCTTGGAAATCGTTGCAACCTTAGTCTTATTCGGAACTGCTGAACCGGATTTGATGTTGCAGGCCTTTTTGAGAAGTACTGCAGCGGGCGGAGTCTTTGTAACAAAACTAAAGCTTCTGTCTGCATATACTGTAATAACAACAGGAATGATCAAATCACCTTTATCTGCTGTTCTGGCGTTGAACTGCTTTGTAAATTCAACGATATTCACACCATGCTGTCCAAGCGCAGGACCAACCGGTGGAGCCGGTGTTGCTTTGCCGGCAGGAATCTGTAACTTAATGTATCCTTCTACTTTCTTTGCCATCTTGGCTACCTCCTAAAATATTGTGGTATGGCGCTGCGTCCTCATCGGCTGTACAGCACGGCTTCGCCGGAACGCTGCTCCCACTGTCCCGGAGCATCTCCGGAACCTTCTGTGCTGCTGTTATATCCCTGCCTGACCGCTCCGTCATAACCGGAATATATTTATATTTAAGCCGGAAAGCCCGGCATAAATATCTGTCAATCGGGTGTAGCTGTAAAGAGCCGTTCTGCCCCTTGGGCCGGCTACATTTTTCTCACTTCCGCAAATCCGATTTCTACCGGGGTCTCCCGGCCAAACATCTCTACATTGATCGTGGCCGTCTGCTTGTTGTAATCCATCCTTTGAACCACGCCTACAGTATCCTTCCACACTCCGGCCACCACGGCAATCATATCACCCTCGCCAAAATCCACGGAAACATTCTCCTGTGTGATGCCCAGAGGCTTCATCTCTGCTTCCGTAAGGGGAACCGGTTTGCTGCCAGGACCCACAAATCCGGTAACACCCCTGGTATTCCTTACCACATACCAGGTTTCATCGTTCATCACCATATTGATCAGGACATATCCCGGGAACATTTTTTTCTGGACATTCTTCCTGGTTCCGTTCTTCATTTCCACTACGTCCTGCATAGGTACACGAACCTCCAGGATCTCATCCTCAAGGTGTCTGTTCTCGATGGTCTTCTCAATATTGGCTTTGACCTTTTTCTCATATCCCGAATAGGTATGCACTACATACCAATTTGCCTCTGCCATCCATTCACCCCACTCTACAACGTCGTCAGGAAATCGATGCCATACTGGAACAGAAAATCTATTATGGCAATGATCCCCCCCGTCACAACCGAGACACAAACGACTGCAATGGACTGCTTCACAATGTCACTTCTGCCAGGCCAGGCAATTTTCTTGAACTCAGTTTTTACACCTTTGAAAAAGCTCTGCCTAGGCGCTTTTTCTGTCTTCGCCGAATCTCCCATGTGGTACTCCTTTCAAAAGCCTGCCGCGGGCCTTATTTGGTTTCCTTGTGCAGGGTGTGGGTCTTGCAGAATCTGCAATACTTCTTGGTTTCCATCCTGTCGGGATGTGTCTTCTTATCCTTTGTAGTATTATAGTTACGCTGCTTGCATTCTGTACATGCTAAAGTGATTTTCGTACGCATATATTTCTCCTCCAATTTTGAGCATAAAAAAAAGACCTGAAACAAATCTTGTGTTTTTACTATAACATAAGAATGGCATCCAGTCAACTGCTTCCCACTTTTTTCCGGCAAAATAATTTTGCAAAATTCCTGTATTTCCCTCTACTTTTTTTCCTCTGTATTTCCGATAAATATTGTATAATAATGTCTGCTGATTCCTTCAGCGGCCACCTATCGTGCACTTTATACCCTGATACAAGGAAAAGTCTATGTTTTCCTGGATGGGAACAGATTCCCATTATGTATGGTTTCAAGGAAGAAAGGAGGGGAAGTGTCATGGCATATAACCAGACAATTCTTAATCATGTTTATAACTATTATCTCAGTGCTTATACACCGAGAAGCTCCTCACGTTATGATTCCCATAAAAGAAGCGAGCTTCGCAGCATCTGCAACTCCATCGTCAAGCTGAACAAGGAGTCTCCTTTATACAAGATAGACACCAGCCAGCGGTGCAAGAACTTTGCCGTGGGTATCAAGGAGGAGGCCCGGGAGCTCCACAACACCATTGCTTCACTGGGCAGCCTGGACGAGGAAAAGATCCTGGACAAAAAAACAGCCTACTCCAGCAACGAGGATCTGGCTGCTGTAACCTTTATCGGGAACATCTATGAGGACACCCAGGTTCCCTCCTATAATATAGAGGTTCATTCCCTGGCATGCGGGCAGGTCAACATCGGTACTTTCCTTCCGAATACCAAAATGTCTCTCCCCCATGACACCTACTCCTTTGATATCAGCATCAATGACCTGAATTATGAGTTCCAGTACAACATCAGGGAGGGGGAGACCAACAGGGATATCCAGAAGCGGCTGGCCAAGCTGATTTCCACTGCAGGCATCGGCCTGCATGCAGATGTGATCGAGGACGGAAAAGGAAATACGGCTCTCCGGCTGCGTTCCGCAGCAGAGGGAACCAGGAGCAATGGCTCTCCTATTTTCATCGTATCCGATAACCATACCAGCAAAACAAGAGGAACGGTGGACTATCTGGGGCTGGATCATCTGGCTCGGCCGGCTGCCGATGCGGAATTTCTGGTCAACGGCGAAAAGCGCACCTCCGCCTCCAATGTATTCTCACTGGATAACCTTTACCAGGTAACATTGAAAGGAATCAGCTCCGGGGACGGCGACACTGCTGACGTGGGCCTGAAAACTGATATAGAATCCCTGAGTGAAAACGTAGGCATTCTGGTGGACGGCTATAATAATTTCATCAGCCATACCGCCGCCTACACGGATGACTTCTCCGGCAGCCGCCGGCTTCTCAATCAGATGTACGGCATCACCCGCCACTACCGCAGCGAGTTTAACATTCTCGGGCTGAAGCTTCAGGAGGATGGTACCATATCCTTTGACAAGGGTGAGCTTAAGCATGCGGCCTTATCAGACTATGCCAGGGAAGATTTTTCTGCGGTTCGGGACTTTGCCAACTCACTGGTGCAGAAAATGGATCAGATTTCACTAAATCCCATGGATTATGCAGACAAGACTATCGTAGCCTACAAAAATCCCGGAAAAAATTATGCAACACCGTATATTACCAGTGCCTTCAGCGGCATGCTTTTTAACAGCTACTGCTAAAAAAATCAGGACATGTACTACCGGCAATCGTACCGTACATGTCCTGATTTTTTAACGGCTCTCCTCTTTTAGCTGCCTTCCTTCTCTGCCATATCCAGCGCAGCTGCGACTACCTTATCCATGTCATAGTATCTGTACTGCCCCAGACGTCCTCCGAAAAGTACATTCCGCTCTGCAGCTGCCAGCTTCCGGTATTCCTCAAAGAGCCTGTTATTCCTCTCGTCATTGATGGGATAATAGGGTTCCTCCCCCTTCTGCCACTGGGCCGGATATTCCCTTGTGATGACGGTTCCCTGCTGGGTACCGAATTCAAAGTGCTTGTGCTCTATGATCCTGGTATAGGGTATCTCTCGCTCTGTATAATTGACTACCGCATTCCCCTGCCAGTTGTCACAGTCTGTCAATACCTCCTGCTGAAACCTGAGAGACCGGTATTCCAAGGCTCCCAGCCGATAGCCGAAATATTCATCGATCATTCCCGTATACAGAACCCTCCCGAAGCTCATCCCGCCTCCGGCCTCCCATTCTTTCCGAAAATCCCTGTATTCTACACCCGTGCGCACCTCCACGCCCTCCAGCAGCCTCTCCACTATCGGCGTATAGCCCCCTGTAGGTATGCCCTGGTACAGGTCATTGAAGTAGTTGTTGTCAAAGGTAAACCGGAGGGGGATCCTCCTGATGATAAAGGGCGGCAGCTCCGTACAGGGACGCCCCCACTGTTTCTCCGTGTAGCCCCTGATCAGCTTTTCATATATGTCTCTTCCGGCCAGCAAAAGCGCCTGTTCCTCCAGATTCTCCGGTTCCCCGATGGATAAATCAGCGATCTGACTCTCTATCCTTGCCCTGGCCTCTGCGGGGGTTCTCACTCCCCACATCCTGCTGAAGGTGTTCATATTAAAAGGAAGATTATAAAGCTCATCTCTGTAAATGGCCACCGGCGAATTAATAAACCGGTTAAACTCCCCGTACTGATTGATATATTTCCACACCCTCCTGTCAGAGGTGTGAAAAATATGAGCCCCGTATTTATGCACGTTGATTCCCAGGATTTCTTCTGTATAGATATTGCCTGCAATATGCCCTCTCCTGTCAATTACAAGGCATCTCTTCCCCTTTTTTTTCATTTCACAGGCAAAAACAGCGCCGAAGAGGCCTGCGCCTACGATCAGATAATCATAAAACATACCACATCCTCCCCAGCCGGACGGCCCTACTCCTTTAACTGATATTTCTCAAGCTGTATATAATCATCCATCAGCTCCAGCACCTTCTTGCGTCCTGCCTTATTTAATTTTATATAGTACTGCATGACACGATTTTCCAGAATCTTCTCTCCAAGAGTGGCTCCCTTCTCCAAAGAACTGAAATCCACGGGATTGAGATTCAGCTTGTCACACATTTTAATAACCGTACCGTAGGCCATTCCTTCTATTCCTCTGTCCAATGCCGTAACCAAAGTGCTGTAGGGAATCTGCATCTCCAGAGCAAACTGCCGTACACTTTTATACTGTGATAATATTTCCTGTTTTAATATCTCTGCTTTTGTCATATTCATACTCCTCCTGATATCATGGGTTTTTGACCTTTTCGTACATGTAAACAGCTCATCCGACCGAACGCATATATTATAGCACATATACGTTTTATCGTCACTAATTTTAAAAAGGAATAAGAATCTTTAAAATTTTTTTATAATTTGACAGGCCAAAGGACTATTGACAAACAGAAAATTCTGGCATTTTCAGAGTAGCTCCTCTCAGAGATGCAAGATCTTCCGCTCCGCCATGGAAGCCGCACATCTCCAACAGGAGCCTTAAGACATGCCCTGCAGACGTGATGTTGTACTGGTTAGAAATGTCTTTGATTATATTCTATATCACAATCATATTAAAATTTGTATATTTCGTCAATGCATTATGCAAAATTGAAATAAAGACACTTTAAATATGCAATGCTGCATATCCGCAGCCACTGCTTTTCTTTATTTCACAGCCTCTTTTGCCTCCTCTGACAGCTCCTTTAAAAAGGGGATCACTGCCTTTTCCAGCAGGTCTGCAATCCTGCCGTCCTCATGATTGGCGATTGCACTGCCCAGCTCCAGCAGATTGTCGTTCAGTGCTTTCTTTCCCTCACTGATTTTTTCTGCATTTAAGATATCGGAGGTACGGTTATAGATCTCTATGATCCAGTTCAGTCCATCTATGCACTGCTTCTGAAAGGTATCCGTATCTTCCTTCCTGCTGCCCCTCAGCTCTTCACAGAGAGTTCCCATACCGGGAATCAGCTTCTCCATATACTCTGCCGCTGCCGCCAGCGCCTCCTTCTTCTCTGCCTGTAAATTCTCCATCGCTTTATCCTCCTATACAGCCATTTCTGAAAACCAATATTGGCCCAGCTTCATTTTACCACATACCACAAAATGAATTCAAGCCGAAAAACCTGTCAGACGGAGCCCTGCATGATCCTTTCCAGATATTCCTTCCAGGTTCTGTTGATCACATCAGGACACAGCTCCTCCCGGATCCCGGCTGCGTTTCTTCCGATTTCTCCGGCAAGCCGTGGATCATCCAGCAGCTTTCTCAGAGTATCCGCCAGCTCCTGACGGCTGCCCGGCCGTATCAGAAATCCGTTGAAGCCATCCCTTATAAGCTCCCGGGGACCGCCGCAGGGGCAGTCCGTGGCAATGGCCGGAAGCCCCAGCGCCATTGCCTCTATCAGGGTATTGGGCATCCCCTCTGAATAGGAGGAGAGCACAAATACAGAAGCCCTGTATATTGCCTCCGCCACATCGGATACACTGCCGGGCAGGTGGATCCGATTCTCCAGCCCCAGCTCTCCTGCCAGCCCTGTCAGAAAGCGCCGCAGTTCCCCTTCTCCGTATATGGTCAATTCAAAATCAGGATAACTATGGGCGATCTCCGCAAAGGCCCGAATGATCATTTCATGGTTTTTATTGGCATCGATTCGCCCCACTGCCACGATCCGCTTTTCCCGCTCTCCCTGATAAGGCTCTCTGAGAAAGGCCGGGTTCAGGGAATTTTTAAGGATAACTGCCTTTTTCTGCACAGCCGGGGGAAAAAAACCGGCGCTCTCCTCTGTCTGCAGCACCATTCCGTCTGCCAGAGGGAACAATAGTCTGGCTGCCAGCCTGAGTCCCCCGGAATAGTATTCCTCCCCGGGCTCTCCCCTCACTGACACCACCACAGGAATCCCCAGGAAACGTGAGGTGAGCAGAGCCATCATATTGTTCTTCCCGATAAAGGAAAGGATCAGATCCGGTTTTTCCTGCTTCCATATCCTCCTCAGCTTGGAAAAGCGGCGCAGGAAGTTGGAGATTCTTCCCCTTCCCATCTCCTCCGGTGTAATCTCAGAAAGAACTCTGGATATGCCCTCACTGACGGAAAACTCATTTTCCAGACGGTACTGGGTCACAATCGTCACCCTGTATCCTATGGAATAAAAATACTCTGCTAGGTTTACCAGTACCCTCTCCGAGCCTCCCTTATTCAGGGAGCTGATAAACATGGCGATGTGCTTTTTCTTCATCAAAGCAGCCCCCCTTTCTGATCCCCTCAGCCCATACAAGGCCTATCCGCAGTAGCACCGATACCACTGTTCAAAAATAAAGAAGGACCAGGACAGCTTGGAGTAGTTGGCTCCCGTACCCGGGCCGCCGTCTCCTGTCCTGATATACTCCCGGATCATCCTGGACACATATTCCCCATCGAATATCCCCTGCCTTTTCAGATAGCCCCTCTCACTGTAGTCCAGCAGCTGCTCCTTCAGCGGCCCCCTCAGCCATTTGTCCAGGGGTACGCCGAAGCCCACCTTGGGCCTGTCCAGCAGCTCCCTGGGAATATAATCGCAGGCGATGTCCTTTAGGATATGCTTCTTGTCCCCCCTATGATATTTGAAACGATGGGGTAGCCTGTAGGAATATTCCATCACATCTCTGTCCAGGATGGGGCACCGGGTCTCCAGGGAATACTTCATGGAGGCTCTGTCCACCTTGCAGAGAATGTCCCCGGGCAGATAGGTGTCCATGTCCAGCAGCATACGGCGAATCTGCCATCTGCCCTCCTCATAGCCGCTCTCGATCTCATAGTGACAGGGCAGCTGACCTTCCCCGTCTCCCACCATCCTTTTGGCCATGAGGATGTAGCTGCCTGCCCCGAACTGAGTCTTGGTCTCCTTCTTCCGGTTGCCTGCAATCACCCTCACCCGGAAGGGCAGCTTATCCTCCAGCCCCAGCCCGGACACGCCGGGCAGCCGGCAGATGCCGTGCACCAGCCCACCCGGCAGATCCAGCAGCTGGGCCTGAGCCACATTTTCATAAATGTTATAGCCGCAGAAAAATTCATCCCCTCCGTCACCGGACAGCGCCACCGTCACCTTTTCCTTTGCCAGGGCCGCCACCAGCATGGAGGGAATCTGGGAACTGTCCGCAAAGGGCTCGTCATAATACCGGGGTATGCTCTCCACCAGCTCAAACATCATGGGCTCATCGATATACATCTGGGTATGCTTCGTGCCCAGATAGTCCGCCACCTGCCTGGCATACTTGGCCTCATTGTATTTCTCCTCATAAAAGCCGATGGAAAAGGTCTTCACCGGCTCTCCGGAATGCTCCTGGGCGATTGCCGTGATCAGGGAGGAATCATAGCCTCCGCTTAAGAAAGCCCCCAAAGGCACATCGGATATCATCCTGGCGGCGGTAGCCTTTTTCAAAAGCTCCTTCAGCTCCTGCCTGGCCTGTCCGTAATCCTTCACCGGATTCTTCCTCTGCCCGGCGTATACCTCTTTCACATCCCAATACTTCCGGGTTTTCACCCTGCCTCCGGAAAACTCCAGGATCCCTCCCGGCTCCAGCTTGTATACCTTTTCAAAAACGGACTCCGGTGCATTGATATACTGCTGGTACAGGTATCTGGAAAGGATGTCCCTCCTGATAGCTTTGGAAAAGCCGGGACATCTCATGATGGGCTTCAGCTCTGAGGCAAAGACCAGGTTTTCTCCATCCAGCCAGTAGTACAGAGGCTTCTTGCCGATCCGGTCCCTCACCAGCCAGAGCTTTTCCTCCTCCCTGTCGAACAGGGCCATGGCAAACATCCCATTCAAACGGTCCACACAGCGGATGCCCCATTTCAGATAGGCAGCTAGGATCACCTCTGTATCGCAGTCAGAGCGGAAGGGATAGTCCGACAGTTCCTCCTTCAGCTCCTGAAAATTGTAGATCTCCCCATTATAAACCAGGCTGATGCGGCCATTCTCCGAATGCATGGGCTGATGCCCCAGCTGGGACAGATCCAGAATGGACAGCCTGCGCTGGGCCAAGCCCACACTGTAGCCTCCTGACATGCCGCAGATCTCCTCTCCGCTGTCATCGGGGCCCCTGTGATACATCTCATCATTCATTTCCTTCAGCTGTGTCAGGCTGATCCGTCTTTTTGACACAAATCCGCAGATACCGCACATTTCCTGTCTCCTCCCTGCTGTCCTGATCCGTACACTCTAAGCCCCGGCTGTCCCTTCCAGAAATCCGTCCTTATACTCCCCGAAATCCTTGCACTCGTTGTCTATGCTTTCAATCAGCTCTATATATTTTTCCCTGATCAGGCTCTTATAATTCTCATAGTTGCTGTAGCCCTTCCTGGTCCAGGCAAAGGGATGGGTCAGGATCTGCACCCTGTCATGCCCCAGGATATTTTTCTCATCGGGATAGCCATACCTCCATATATGATTGGCATCCGACATGTATTTCACACCCAGCCGGGTCTCCTCCGTGATATTTTCCGCAAAGGTAAAAAACTCCTCCTGATAAGCATTGATGATGCCCGGCAGCCTGATATTCTCTGCCAGCACTGCCGGAGAGGGGCGGTGCACGGAAAATTCATTGATCTCAAAGCCCAGCATCTCACTGAGCATATGGATTTCCTTGATAATCTGCCTGCGGATCTCCTGCATATCGTTCATGCCGTTGAGCGCGAAGTGGAGACCGATTTTATGTCCCCTCTCATGCATGTCGCAGATCAGATCCCTGTTCTTTCTGGAGAGCAGGTTATAGGAATTGTTAGTCCACTGAAAAAAATAGGTGGAGAAAAAGTCCATGCTGGTCTCCACCCTGGCCAGGGCATAGGCTCTCTCCACACTGTACTCCACGTCATGCCGCATAATGATGAACTTATCCCTGCGCAGGGCCTCGCTGTAATTGGCATGCCGCCCTGTGGATTTGATGATCCTTATAATCTCTCTGTAGTCGTCGTATGAAAACATGTGTACACTCCTTGCATTCTTATATTCCAGGCTTTTTCCTGCATATCTCATCTATATATTCCTGCCACCGGGAAAAAACCGCTCCGCCATTGGCAATCTGAGCAATTTCCCTGGCATTTTCGCCCAGTTTCTCCGCATATTCAGGCTCCTCTATCAGCCGGCTGATGCCCTCCTCCAGAGCCTTTTGATCCCCCACCGGAATCAGCAGGCCGTTGACCCCATCCCGGATCACTGTCCTGGGACCGCCGCAGGGACAGTCCGTGGCAACGATGGGCAGCCCCAGGGCCATAGCCTCCAAAAGGGCATTGGGCATCCCCTCCCAATCCGAGGAAAAGGCATAGACTGCCGCATCCGCCAGATCCGTTTCCAGGGTATCGCTGGCTCCCATCAGCCTGATATAACCCTCTGCCTTATTTTCCCGAATGATCCCCTCCAGGATCTCCTTTGTGCCGTCATGGGAATCCCCCCCATAGAGCTCCAGGCTATAGTCCGGATGTCTCTTGTGCACCTCCATAAAGGCTCTCAGCAGCATGGGCTGATTCTTAAAGTCCACCAGCCTCCCTGACTGAACCACTGTCTTTCTCCTGGCAGCAGGCCTGGGAGTCCCGATGTATTTTTCGTTGATAGGATTTAAAATGATTCTCGATCTCTTCTGCAGAAAGGGGGCGAAAAATTCCTTCTGTCCCCGGGTCTGGAAGACACAGCCTGCAGCCCGGGGAAACAGAAGCGGTATCTGCAGCTTATCGGAAAGGGCATCGTAATGCCCTGCCGGATCCGTGCGGACTGAGATCAGTACCGGCACCCCCGTCCCCGGAGAGGCCATCAGGGCACGGTAATTTGCCCTCTGGGCAAAGGCAATGAGCACCTCCGGCTTCTCCCTTTTCATAAATTCCCTCAGATACTTTACCCGCAAAAGAAATTGGAGAATACGGGATTTTTTCTCATCCCCCGGACGCAGGCCTGCATGCACCCGCCGGACCCCCTTCTCTGTCCTGAACTCATTTTCACCGTACCACTCGGTGGCGATGAGTACCTCATATCCTTCCCTGGCAAACTGGTCAGCCAGATTGGTCACCACCCGCTCTGCCCCGCCCTGCTCCAGACAGTTCAAATGAAATGCTATTTTTCGTTTCATGTACAAGCCTTCCCTCTGTGTCAGCCACTTCCCGGATCAGTTCCTCTATATTTTCCCATTTTATCACATCCGCCCTAGGAGTGCAAACAGCCCTGCCGTTCTCCGGCCAGCTGCCTTATGGTGTCCACATAACGTTCCTCAGAGAAGTCCCGGGATCTCTCCAGCGCTGCCCTCTCATAGCCCTGCCACAGCTCTGACTCCGTCAGCATCCGCTTCATCACCTCTGCCAGACGTTCCTCCTCCTGCGTGATGTCCCCAGGATCCAGATTCTTTTCCGGGCTCATATTGGGAAGCAGGATCCCATAGTCTCCCCACAGGGTTTCTGCCGTTCCTTCCGATGAGCTGTATTCCTTCATCAGTATCTCCCTGGGGCCTGTCATACAGTCGGTGGCAGCCACCGGAACGCCCAGGGCCATAGCCTCGATCAGCGCATTGGGAAAGCCTTCGTTGTAGGAGGTCAGCACATAGAGCCGGGCCGCCTCCAGATAGGGAAAGGGATTCCTCTGCAGCCCTGTGAAATAAACCTGCTCCTCCACCCCAAGTCCCTTTGCCAGCTCCTTATATTCCTCAAAATCTCCTTCCCCGATGATCATCAGTCTGGCATCAGAAACCTCCTTCTGAACCAGGGAAAAGCTTTTTATCAGATGCCAGAAGCCCTTTACATCATCCTCACGTCCCATGGAGGCTATGATCCTTCCCCTGTCCTGCCAGGGCAGCCTGGGTTCCTCCGCCCCTGCCCGGCTCCGGAGCGCCTCCACATTCAGAGGATTGCAGAGAGCCACTGCCCTTTTGCAGCCGTATTTCTCCCGCACCTCCTCCTCTATCCTCCTGGAGCAGCACAGCACCCTGTCCGACATTCCGGAAAACAGTCTGATCTTCCGTGGGCTGCCCATATCCATATAGCTTCGGATTCCGGTCCAGATTTCCGCCCGCCTGCCGGAAAACACATTGACCATGTTGGCAGTGGGTCCGAAGCTGTAGGCAATGTCTATGGAAAGCCTGCGCTTCAGTCTTCTCACGGCCAGGCTCCTTTTCCACACATTGAGGAACTTGCCCGGAATGCTCTCCCTCACCCCCAAATGAAGGTCTATCACCCGGAGCCCCGTAATATCATAGGCAATGTCCTTGGAATCAAATAGGACAATGCAGACCTCAAAATAGGGTTCCAGCAGCCGGGCTGTCTCCACGCAGACCCGCTCAAACCCGCCCTGATGCAGCATGGGAACAATCAGCATAAGCCGCAGCCGCTCCGTCCTCCCGGCACTGTCCCCTTCCTTTGTATTCCAACCGGACCTTGATCTGTCTTCCATATCATCTGCCTTTCCCATCATTCTCTTTTTATTTTCCCCGTCAGATAAAACCTCTCCATCTGCAGGGCCTGCTCCCGGACATCAAAGCCTGCCGCCTTCACCATACCGGAGCCGTCCTTTCTCTCATAGGACAGATGGCGCAGGATATAATCCGCCCACACCTGGGGCGGCCGGCTGATGCTCTCAAAATGTACCAGACCGCTGATGCCCACCTCCGGCGTGATCCTGTCCGATATGATACACCGCAGCCCTGCCGCCTGGGCCTCCACCACTGTCCCGGGCAGACCCTCAAAGCGGGAAGGAAACACAAAGTAGTCCATGGCCTGGTAATAGTCCCGAACCTCCTTTTGATTTCCCAGAAACAGTACCTGCCCTGACAGGCCCAATCCCTTCACCTGTTCCTCCACCCTTTCCCTTCCGCTTCCTTCTCCCAGCAGCAGGAGGACGGCCCTCCTGCCCGCAGCCTCCAGCCGCTGATGCAGAAGGGCGAAAACCTCTGTCAGATATTCATGATTTTTTGCATAATGAAACCTGCCCACATGGCCGATGACAGTACAGTCCCCGATCCCCAGCTTCCTGCGGATCCGCTCTCTGGCTTCCTGATCAAAGGCAAACCTGTCCGTATCCACCGCGTTGGGCAGAACCAGCGCCTTAGGCGAATCCTTCCACCTCCTGCCAAACACGGCCTCCCCGGCCTCCCCGGAGCAGGCAAAGCAGTAATCAGCACAGCCCAAAAGAGGCAGACGCAGCAGCCTGGTCAGCCTCCCCTTCATCCCCTGATCCACTCCGGCGCTTCTGGCATGAGCCGCCAGCACAGGTACCCCGGCCCTGCCGGCCTGGGGAAGATAGATGGCAGCTGTGCTGGTCATATGCCCCTGTACCACGGCAAACTCATGATGCTCTCTGAAGAAATCCCTGACAGCCTTTTTATACTGGAGATAATTATATAGCCTGAATTTAGGGAGGGTATAGATATTCCCTCCCAGACGTCTCACCTCTTCATCGTAAAATTCCGGTACTCTCTCCCCTTCCTCCTTCTGGTGGAGCAGGAAGTCAAACTGTACCCTTTCCCGATCCATGCAGCGGTAAAGCTCCATAATACGGCTCTCCGCGCCGCCCAGACTCAGGCCTCCCAGCACATGCAGCACACGAACAGGCTTTTCCATCACTTTCTCCATCCCCTCCCTGCAATCCTTTCTAATCATTCAAAACAGCCGTCTACAGCAGCCTTACCAGAATCCGCTTGATACAGGCCAGAGTGTATTCTGCCATACAGCCCGGCAGCCCCCTGGGCACCGCAGCCTCTCTCAGATATTCCCGGTAGGAGATCACTTCCCCCCTCTGGAAAATCCTCCGATATTTCAGAAGCTCCTGCTCACTCATGGTATTGGTATGAACCACCATGGTGGTGATTCCCCTTTTCTTTTTCAGGCTGCTTTCCAGGCGGAAGGAAATGGGATAAAAGGTGATGCCCTTTCGGGCATAGGGCCTGCTGCCGAAGCCGTCCGTTATCCGATGAAGTCCTTCCTCCCTCAGCGCCCTCAGGGTGTTCCTGTCATAGGAGTGAGCAGGCGCCATAAACAGCTCTGCCTGTATGCCATGGGCCTCCAGTATCTGCCTGCCTGCTGCGATCATCCTCCGCTGCTCCTCATAGGAGACTCCGGCAAATTCAGAAAGCCGGTTCAGGGGAAACAGCCCTCCCTGTCTTTTGGTATACAGATGCCTGCAGCCGTGGAGGGCAACAGACCAGCCCTCCGCCTGCAGCCTCCTGATATACTGCCAGAAAAGCTGGCTCTCATCCCCCTCGCTTTCCCCTGCTCCCGATCTCTCCAGCAGGCAGCGAAGGGCCCGGCTGCTGCGCTCTTTTTCCATCCGATTTAAATTTTCGTCCCGGTTATCCGGCACCACCCCGATCAGCGGCCTGATCTGATACTCGTCCAGAAGCTGCTTGAAAGCCTCAAACCTCTCCCAATCCATGCCCGGCGTAATATCATCCATCCGAACTGCTATCTTCATATCCCACCCTTCCTGTCATCCCTGCAGGATAGTCCTGTTATTCCAGGATATCTCCCACTTTTATTTCCGATACACACTCATAGCTGTCGATCAGGAGGGAGCCGTCCACCGTCCGCACCACAGGCTTTCCGTCGAAGATGTCTGCCACCTCTCCCGGTGCAAAGGCCGAGAAGTCGATCATCTCGTCAAAGGGACGGGCCTGCCACACAGTAACCCTCTCCCCCCTGCACATGGCAAAGGCTCCTGGAAAGGGGGCCGCCACGCCGCGGATCAGATTATAGATATTTCTGGTTCTGTCATGGAAATCGATCTTTCCGTCTGCTGCAGTCCGCTTATCATACCAGGAGTCAAAATCCTTTGACTCTGTGCGAATGGTAATATTGTTCTCCTGATAAGCCTTCAGCAGCTTTCTGACCAGATTTTTGGAACAAATCATATTCTTATACTGTGCCGTCCTGATATCATCATGGGCTGTGATGGAAAATGTCTCCGTACCGAATATGTTGGGGCTGTCTGCCTTTTCGTCATACCGGAACAGATTCAGGTTGAACCTGCTGTCTCCCAGGATGATGGACCAGTTTAAGGGAGATCTCCCTCTGCCAAAGGGAAGGTAGCCGCAGTTCCCATGGAAGCCGTACACCCCATAGGAAAACCTGTCCAGCACATAGGACGGAATCAGCCTCTGCCATCCCATGGAAATGGCTATCTCAAATTCATTTCCCTCCATAAACTCCCTTGTCCTTTGATCTGTGAGGAAATAGCTGTCTGCCTCAAACACCGGAATCCCATACCTGTCCGTCAGCACGGACAGCCCCTTAAAGCCCGACACCTGGTTCTTATCCAAAACCTTCGGATGGATCGTAATGACCAGATCCACCGGACAGATCCGGCTGTGAATAAATTCTACCATATTTTCGGAGGTATCCTTTACTCCGAATACTGTTACCTTATACTTCATGCTGACGCCTCCGTCCCCTTATTTCAGATTTTCCTTATACCAGTCAATGGCCAGGGCTATCCCCCTTGCAAAATCGTACTCCGGGTCATAGCCCAGCAGCTCTCTGGCCTTGGTAATATCTGCATTGGAATCCCGGATGTCTCCCAGGCGGGGAGGGCCGAAGTTGGGCTCTGTCTGAAGCCCCAGCGCCCTGCACAGATCCCGGTAGACGTCAATCAGGTACTCCCTGCCGCCGGCTCCGATGTTAAAGGCATGCCCCCCGGCTTCACTGGGTGCCAGGCATGCCTTCAGGTTGGCTTCGATCACATTGTCAATATAGGTGAAGTCCCTGGACTGCCTTCCGTCCCCATTGATGGTGGGTACCTCTCCGTTCAGGAGCAGACGGATGAATTTGGGGATCACTGCCGCATATGCTCCATCCGGATCCTGCCTCCTGCCGAATACATTAAAATAACGCAGGCCGTAGGTATCCAGCCCATACAGTTCCTTGTACAGCCTGCCGTATTCCTCATCCACCTTTTTCGTCAATGCATATGGGGAAAGCACCTTGCCCTCTGCCCCTTCCTTCTTGGGCAGCTGGGGGTGGTCGCCATAGACAGAGGAGCTGGAGGCATAGACGAATTTCTTTACTCCGTTCCGCCTGCCGGCCTCCATCATGTTCAGCGTACCCCTGATATTGATCTCTTCATACAGCAGGGGCATTTCAATGCTTCTGGGCACACTGCCCCAGGCCGCCTGATGCAGTACATAATCCACGCCCCCGGACGCCTCCAGGCAGGTATCCATATCCCGTATGTCCCCCTTGATAAAGGTAAAGCCCTCCAGCTCCGTAAAAGGCTCAATATTCTCATATTTACCGGTAGAAAGATTGTCCAGGCATCTGACCCTGCAGCCCATCTCCAAAAGGGCCTCACAGAGATTGGAGCCGATAAATCCGGCCCCTCCCGTCACCAGGAAAACACTGCTCTCATCAAACCTCAGATTCTTATATCCCATTTCTGTCCTCCACCTGCTTGTGGATCTCTCCTTTCCAAATCATATTTTTTTTCCAAATCACTTGGCAGATTCTCCTGCCAGCTCCAGCAGCTGCGCCTTCAGCCGGTCATAGGTAGCTCCCAGCTCGTATATGGCTTCACATACTACTCCCTCATCCAGATTTTCATCCACCCGGCCGCCTATCATCCACTTGATCTGCAGCAGCATCCTCTCTGAGGTGGGCTCCTTCCCATAGAAGCAGGTTCCCACTGCCAGGGTGTTGTTTATCCGGTTGATCAGTCTGAGCACTTCCAGCTCATCTGTCTCTCTCAGATCCACCTGAACGGGCACATAGACCATCAGATACTTTGTCAGCTGCTCCTGATCCTCACTCAGCTGGATCAGATGGGCAGTAGCCATATGCAGATCGGTTTTATACTCCTCCCTCCAATCCTCCACCTCCGTAGGGAGGGAAATCATCATGCAGCTCATCTCCGACTCGTCCCCGATGCGCAGGATCTCTGCCGCCACATCCAGCTCGTCCAGTATTTCCTTGATATTTTCATATTCTCTGAGCCTGTCTTCCTCTGTGATTATTGCCATATTGATATTCTCCTCTCTATTCCTCTGCTGATCCCCCGGTTAATTGCCGTCCTGGGAGAAGGCGGCCGCCAGGGATTCCTTCATCACCTGACTGTTGGGCGCCTTCAGCAGGCTGCTCACCCTGGCATCCAGTCCCCTTCGGAGCACCGCGTTGAGCTCATCCACAGAGCGCCCTATCTCTCTCACCCTGTAATCGGGCACAGAATCATCCAGCTTAAAGAAGCCTCCCTCCCAGGCCACCCGCTTGGGTCCCAGTGAGAGCATCTTATCAAACAGATATTCCGCCATCTCACTCCTGGTATTCTGCTTGCTTTTCTCAGAACCAGCCAGGATACGCCCCCCTTTGTAGCCCCAAGAACCCAGCTGCCTTGCACCCTCATATGCCCCCACTGCCATATTCACCCCTACGCCTGCAGCGATCAGGGAAGCGCCGTAGCCGCTGGCTGCTGTGATCTCTCTCGCCAGGATGAGGGCATTACCTATGATTTTCGTCCCATTCACCATGATGGACTCAGCGTCATGCATGGCTGCCTTCTTCATCTTCTTTTCAGCCTTTTCCACATTTCGGTACTGGGCCATCAGCTCCAGAGCCTCCATGGCATGCATTTTCCTCTTATAATCCTTCTGCTCCTGCTCACTCAGCATACCCTGATGCTTTTTTTCCCTGAGCTCGGAGATCCTGCTGGAAATCCCTGTCTCAGCCTCAGCATATCCGGTCTTATTCCTGGCCGCCTTCCTGGGGTCAAATACCTCTTTGTTCAGGCCATGGTCTGCGGACACCACCTGCTGCAGGCCCTTCCTCTTGGCATCTATTTTATCCCAGTCCGGCCTCCGTGATTCCTCCTTCATGCTGCTGTCTATGTCGAAAAAGCCTGCATCCGGCCCGCTGCCGTATTTCTTTCTCTTTCTTTCGATCTCCTCCCAGATCCTCTGCTTTTCCCTATGCATATCTATCCCATGGGATCCATGGGAGGACAGATTGACCACAGCCATGACCAGCTGCAGGCCGCTGTCGATAATCCCCAGGCTGGGCCCCAATACAGGCACCAGAGCGGCAAACATGGCTCCCACTCCCAGCAGGCTGCTGCAGGCCCCACAGATTGACATCAGGATCTCACGGGCATCCTGTTTCTTTTCCTGGGCATCTGACAGCCCTGCCTTGTGGTTTTTCCTGGCAGCTGCTATTTTCCTGCCCAGATCCACCATGGCAATGATGCTGTTGATCACGGCCAGTCCTGCCGCCGCTATGCCGAAGCCCCCGCCTACTCCTCCCGCACTGTCCTTCAGGGCCTCTCCTCTGCTGATCTGCGCCTTTTGTAATTTCTCTATGGTCTCAGCCGTGTCCACTCCCCCATCCTTCAATGTTCCCAGTCCGTCAGAGATCCCGCTGCAGATCGTCCCTACTATGCTCATCAGCTTATCTATAATGTCGGCAACTTTCATCCCTTTCTCAACCTTTTCGCTTTTCTTATGAGCTATTTCTGCCTAGGAGGGGGTTCTCTTGGGCTGGGGATTCTGAGCCTGGGCATCCTCTGTCTCCTTCAGGTCAGAAGCCTTTTTAATCACAAGGATCAGATGAGGAGAGCTGCTCTTATACTTTTCCAGCCCCTCTCTGGCGGCTATATTTTTCTGCACCTTATCCTGCATCCCCTCTTTCTTTGCGTCTGAAACCGTTTTTTCTGACTGCATCCCCTCCCTTGCATCAGCCATCTCCTGTGTAGCCATGCTCAGGGGCACAGCCACCTCCATGGCCTTGCCATACTTCTCGTCCAGCTCCCCTTTGCTCTTTATCAGGGATTCATACTCCGTTTTTTTGCTGTGCTTGGCATTGGACAGCAGCAGCTGGGCTGATGCTTCATTAAAAGCCTTGTAGCCATCCCGGATGCTGGCGTAGGATGGAGGCGTGACGGTCAGCTGCACAGGTCCCCCTTTTATGACCGTGCCCGATGGCGGCGGGGACACTGGGGACTTCTTATCCTTGCTCTTCGCTTTATTTTTTAATTTTTCCCATAACTCTCCCATTTCAACCCTCTCCTCTCTCAGATTCCATCAGATATCCGTAAACCCCAAAATCTGACGCTAGCATGTTCTTCCCCGTTTTCTTTTTCTCTCGCTTCAATACCCTCAGGATATGGATCATCTCCACCGGCCCTCCTTCTCCCGCTGCCAGAAAGGCTGCCCCTGCCGCTATATTTTTGATCTGGCTGCCGGACAGGGTAAATTCCCTGGCCAGATAGGTATAATCCAGCTCCTCCCTTGGCAGGGCCTCAGGAAACACCTGTCTCCATATCTCCTCTCTCTTCTGCTCGTCAGGCAGGGGAAATTCTACAATAAACTGGAATCTCCTGCAGAAGGCCTGGTCAAAATTCTGCAGCAGATTGGTTGCCAGTATAATGATGCCCTGATATTCCTCCAGCTTCTGCAGCAGAAATGCGGTACTGGCATTGGCATACTTATCCTGGGAATCCTTTACCTCGGAACGCTTCCCGAAAAGGGCATCGGCTTCATCAAAAAAAAGGATGCTCTGGCTCCTTTGCCCCTGCTCAAAGATATTGCCCAGCTTCTTCTCCGACTCTCCCACATATTTGGAAAGGACGGAAGCCATATCCACCCGGTACAGCTCCAGGTTCAGCTCATTGGCAATGGCCTGGGCACCCATGGTCTTGCCCGTTCCGGGCGGCCCGTAGAAGATCATGGACACCCCTCTGCCGTAGGCCATCTTTTGTCGGAAGCCCCAGGCGCCAAACACCTGATGATGATATTTTACCATATTGCAGGCATCTGTCAGAAGCTGCTTCTGGGCATCCGCCAGGATCAGCTCCTCCATGGTATATTGGGCCGGAATGCGGACGGCATCCTGCCCCAGGCTGTGTACAAGCTGCCTCTGACAGCCGCTGTAAAGGAGCTTTTCCAGGGACTCTGTCCCCTGCTCAGTCAGCAGTCTGCTCTCTGTCTCCCGGACCACGCGCTCAATGGCTCCTGCCGGCAGCTGATAGGTGGCAGCCAGTCTTTCCGCATCCACCTCTCCCTCCAGGCTGCTCTCCGAGAGCAGCTCCTGCCAGAGCACCCTGCGTTCCTCCGGGCTCAGAGCCGGAAGCTCCAGCTCCATACATCTCAGCTCTCCTGTTTTCACTGACTCCTGCCACTTCTTCCCTGCTGTAAAAATGGGGGTGAGACAGGTATCTGCCAGGCTGTGCAGCATGTCCTCCAGTCCTGAAAAATCCTCCTCGGGCAGCTCCAGGTCTGCCAGACATACTACGGCGCTCCCCTTCAGCACAGACTCCCTGGCCAGCCTGCGGACTAAAGCATCTGTGGAGTACCGGAGCTGTGTAAGCCGCTTCATATTCACCATCAGCAGGGGCCGTTGCAGACTTCTGCACAGATGCCGGACGAGAAATTTCTTTCCTCCATCCTGATCCCCTGAAAGATACAGGAAGCCATGGTCTCCAGCGGCTTCATACATCCTCTTTATAACCTCCACCTGCTCCCGGCGGACCAGCATATCCTTTAAGGGAGCCGAAGGCAGATAGCAGCTTACGGATCCCCTGAGCACCGGATCCTCACTGTCCATATCATAGATGAACCTTACGATCCTCCGATCCAGATAAAGGGGGATCCCCAGGATGCCCTCCCGCCTCTCACTGCCCCACAGCTCCTCCAGCCCGCCCTCCAGAAACTGGCATAAAAAGTCCCAGCGGGCTGTCACCCTCTGCTTCAGCTCATACTGCCTCTCCTCATCCAGGGTAAACATACGGATGCACAGGTCAAGGGTGGGCCTCTTCTTTTCAAAATCATCCTGCAGGACCACAAAGATCCGTTCAAACTGGGTATCTGCTTCAGCCATGAAAGCCAGCGTGAACAGATACCATTCAAAGGCATCAAATCCAAACATCTGATAAATATATTCCATGGTGATCATCCCGCCCCGGGAAATATACTGCCGACTCTTCTCATGAAGCAGCTCCTGCCACTCCATCAGCCTCTCTGTCCCCGCCTCATACTGTGAAATCTCTTCCCCAACAAAAGGCTCCCGGCACAGCCCGGCAAGCTCTCTCTTAAACAAAAGCTTACCCTTTATCAAAGAAATCTCCCCCTCCTCGGAGGTATCCACTGCAGCCTGGGAGTAGCGTGAGACCCACGCCTTCCCCCAGCCCGTCAGCTCCTTAAAATATTCCTCTGCACTGCTGTAGCACAGAAGCCTCTCCTGGTACTGCTCCTTATCACTCATGTCTGTGTCCCTTTTTCTGTACTGGATTGTTATGAAATGGTTGGCTCCTGTCTTCCCGGCCCCTGTTACTGCAACACAACATTTCCATGCAGCTCCATGCCGTCCGCGCTGGCTGCCACAGGGGAAGCCAGCACACTGTTGCGGTTCAGATAACAGTGAGTATCCATATGATAGCTGGTATTCAGGAAAATCAGGTTACTCTCCATCCCGATGGGCAGCATGCATGCCACCACCCTCTGCATGTTCCTCTTCTCCCCCTCGGAAAATTCCCGGCCTTCCCTTTCTTCGATCAGGACTGTCAGGCTGGAGCTGTCCCGGCCATACAGCTTCTGATACAGAACCAGCTCCTCCGGCCTCTGCTCCATATACTCATACCACTTGAAATATTCCAGCAGCTGTATCCTTTCTTCGTACAGAAGCTGCAGTACCAGCTGCAGGGCCCACTTTGTCCCCTTTCCTGACTGTATCCGCTGGGCATGGGCAATCAGCCTGCGAAGCCTGTCCGCATTTCCATCTCTGACCGCTTCCTTTATGATGATTTCATCCAGACCGATCCACCCTGCCAGCTGGAGCAGATCCTCCTGATCTGCTTTTTCGTAGTCCAGCCTTATGGGCAGCCTGTCCACCTCCCGCTCCAGATTCATATACATGGTCTGAAAGATGGAGATATAACGCTGGAAGAAATCCTCCTTGGTCTGGTACACCTCAGGAAAATACTGCAAAAAAGAGTTTTCAGGAAATTCCACACGGGCGCCTTCTATCCGAAAGCAGCAGTCCTCCCGGCCGCTGACCTTCCAGAAGGAATAGAGGTATCTCCCCCTCAGGCGGGTCAGGAGGATGTCTCTGGCATTGACCCGGCGGATTCCGGAAAGCCCCCGGATCAGCTCCTCCTTATCCTGCAGACTGACTCCTGCCTCCTCCAGTATCCCCCGATAATCCTCATCCGCCGCCGCTACCACCACCTCCAGCTTACAGTCATGAAATGCCCCCTCCAGCCGAAAGGACTGCCAGCTCTCCTGCTCCTCTCCCGAATCAAATACAGGTGCCACATAGATATGGCTTCCACGCCCCTCCCCGGCCAGTGTATAGTCCTCCTCCAGCCGCATGGAGAAGCATGTCCCCCTTCTCAGGTATAATCCGGCATAATTCAGATATTTTGGCTTGTTTCTCATACCCATACCCTCTATTCCTTATATTCGAAATCCACATCACCCAGATAGGGCAGACAGTCACTGTTCAACAGGATGTCCCCCTTCTCCGTCCTCCTGCCCATTTCCCCGCCCAGAGAAAGGTGCAGCTCCTCCACTCTTTCCACGATGGCCATGCTCTCCAGCTGCATAAAGATATCGCCATAGGATATGACTGCCCCAAATTCACAGCTCATCTCCTTTTCCCTCAGGTAATCCCTGAAAAAGAGCCGGATTTCCTCCCTGGCCGTCTGCCTGCTTCCCGCAAGGCAGATGCTTCCGCTGATATTGATGCCGCCATAGGCCGGAGGCACCACCCTGACTCTGGTATTCAGCATACGGTACCTTTCCAGATAGTCACAGATGTACTCCTGATACCTTACACTCAGCCTGTCTCCATGCCTCATGGCAGCCGGGCATACCACCAGATAGGTGTCATAGGGTTTATAGGTCAGTCCATGGTTGCGGCAGTACTCTTGGGCGGCAACGATCCTGGCTCCACGGATCAGCAGGCCCGGTATCTCCTTTACCATTTTCTCATAGTCTCCGGGACTTACGATCCTGCTCTGCTCCAGCACCTTCTCCTCAAACCGCTTTTGCATCTTCTGGAGGGAGTCCTCTGCCCTTCCTCCCGCCGCCATGGCAGCATTGAAAGCCCTGATATCTCCATAGCTCCTGTCCCGGATCTGGCGGATCTCCCCCGCCCTGACGTTTCCTTCCTCATAGCTGGAAATACTGCATCTTCCGGCCTTTACGATACACCCTCTGTCAGGTACCCTGCCATGGATGCCGTCCCCGAATCGAATGCTGTTTTTTTCCTGATCAAAGTAAAAAACACAGTCCTCACAGCCTGCCTTCTCCAGATCTCTGACCTGGCTCCAGTGGGTGTAATACCTGCCTTCTCCCAGCCCTGACTCCAGCAGCAGCTCCAGCTCATACGGATGATCCAGAGCCAGCTCCAGCTCCTGTCCTGCACAGCCGTCCGTGATGCCTGCCTGCCTCTGAGGAACAAACTCCTCCTCTACCAGGAAAACCTCTATCACCGTACCTGCAGGGGGCAGGCCTGTCTCTGAAAATACAATCTCTCTCTTCTCATAGTCCACCCGGCAGCCATCCTCCCGGCCGGACTCATAGGAGCAGCAGATCCGGTAAGCCTGCCGCTCTTCCTCCCACACCGCAACCTCGATCCGGTCTCCCTGTGACACATAATAGGGAATTTCATATCTGTTTTTATCCTGCTGTATCTGTATGGAAAGACTGCTGCAGAGTTCCTCCTTCTGTACTACCCTGACCGGATTCAGGAAGCACTTTCCCAGCTCCGGCGGAACATCATAATAATTTTCTTCCAGTACCGCCTTGAGATAATAGCCCGGACTGATATTGCTGCCGGAAAATACTGCAGTAGGCTTCTCTGCCTTCAAAGTGAACACACCGCTGCGGAGGAGACCGTTGGTTCCGTCTGAAACCGTTTGTACAGCCGCCCAGCGGCTGCCGTCATAAGCATAAAAGCAGAGTCTGGAGAGAGAAAAATTCTCCGGCAGAGAACGCCTGGCCGGATTTTCCCTGACAGTAATGAACAGCCGCACCTCCCCTGAAAGGGGCTTTTCAAAGCCAAAATACAGGGCTTCCTCTGAGGCGGCTTCTCCGGCAGCTCCAAATACCCTGGCATAGCTCCCGTCCTCACCGGCAAAGGTAGTCAGATCCACAGCCCCTTCCTGCCCCTGGTATATCAGGCTCCGCAGCCGGTTGCCGGAAATCTCTACCTCCTCCTCACAGAGAAAGCATTTCGGCCCTGCATAGACAGGAAAGCCTTTGGGAATACGGTGGGTGCCCCGCTCTGATCCTGCCTCAAGACAGACCCATGCCTCGGCAGCCTTTCCCGGCAGCTCCTCCACCCCCAGCAGCTTCATGTATTTCTGTATATGGATTTTGCCTGTTGCATTCATATAATAATGAAGCATGTCCGTCAGCCATGTATAGATCTCCAGGGTGGTGATGCCGGGATCATGATGGTTAAAGTCCGTCCACTCGTCCGTCAGCATCGGTATCTTGTGTATGGCACCCTGCAGAAGCTGCTCATAGCTTATATCATCCAGTTCGGGTATCTGCAGCATTGGCTTTCCTCCTGTTTTGTATTATTTTAGATCAATATGTATTACATGTTCACCGCTGATAGGCAGGATGAAAGGGCTTTTGCAGACTGCGCTGATGTCCTCCCTGATTTCTATTTCCCTGTCCTCCACCAGAGCAGTCACCACCAGCCTTGCCACCACCGCCTCTCGGAGCTGCTTTCTCAGATATGCCTGGATCTGGGAGACCCTGGGAAAGCTTCCTATC
>JALESH010000087.1 GCA_022781985.1 Lachnospiraceae bacterium
CAGCCATCGGAAAATCCGGCGATACCATTACGCTGAACTACACCGGGGCGACCACGGGAACAAACGAATATATTTCCGTTATTATCGCGGACAATGAGGGCGCAAAATATTATGGAAGAATTACGCAGCCCACTTCCGAAAGCGGAACAGTAGATGTTAAAATACCCGCCAATCTTGCCGAGGGTAGCTATACCCTTAGCGTATTCAGCGAGCAGTACAACGGCGGCGAAAATGACGATACAAAGCTGACCGATTATGCGAGTGCGTTTAAAACGGTGGCACTTACCGTCGATAACACCGGGCCGACGCTGACCGCAGGGGCGGTAAGCCGCACAAGCCATACCGAAGCTACGGTAAAGTTTACGAGCAGCGAAGCCGGGACGTGCTATTATGCTGTTGTTGAGAGCGGCGCGGCCGCCCCGACGATCGACACGTCGGGAGCGGGCACGGCCTGCGCCGCAGCGGAGCAAACCATTTCCCTTACCAGCCTTACGGCGGGCGCAAAGGATATTTACATCGTCGTCAAGGACGCGGCAGGAAATGTGAGCAGCGCACTAAAAATTGAAATCCCGGCGTATGTCGCGCCTGTCTACTCCATTTCAGCCGACACTACGACGCTCAATTTTGGCAGCGTTCAGACGGGGTACACTACTCCGGCGGCGCAGACGATAACTGTTACAAATACGGGCAATCAGCAAATTACGCTGACACAGCCCACAGCAAGCCATTATACGATAGGTGCGCTTTCTAAAGCCGATCTTGCGGCGGGTGAAACAGCGACCTTTACCGTTCAGCCCAAATCCGGCCTTGCGGCGGGTACATACAATGAAAGGATTACCGTAAAAGGCGCAAGCGGCGGCAACAGTACAAACGAGATCAGCATATGGGCTAATTTCACAGTACAATCCCACAAGCCCTTCAACTTCACGGATGTGCCTCAGATCCCCGGCAACTGGAAGTACGAGAGCATAAAATATGTGTATGACCGGGGAATCATGGGCGGTGTAGGGGGCAGCAGCCAGTTCCAGCCGGATCATCCCCTGACCCGGGCCATGTTTGCCACCGTCCTCTACCGTATGGCCGGGGAGCCGGAAACTGGCTACAGCAGCAGATTTTCCGATGTGAAAGCAGGCCAATGGTACAGCAGCGCTATCCTCTGGGCCAGCAGCAAGGGCATCGTGCAGGGCTACAGTGACGGCAGCTACGGCATCAACCATAACATCACCCGGGAGCAGATCGCCAAGATGCTGTATCTGTATGGGGAGTCCCGTGGCTATGATGTCAGCGGCGCATCCTC
>JALESH010000022.1 GCA_022781985.1 Lachnospiraceae bacterium
GGTTGTAGGTTCGAGCCCTACTCGGGGAGCTAGCCGGGAGGCAGGCGGTGGCCAGGCTACCAGTGATAAGGCTCCATGGTCAAGCGGTTAAGACATCGCCCTTTCACGGCGGTAACACGGGTTCGATTCCCGTTGGAGTCACTTTGTTTTAATTGGAGTTGATTCATAATATAATGTAATATGGCGCAGTAGCCAAGTGGTAAGGCAATGGTCTGCAACACCAGTATCCACCGGTTCAAATCCGGTCTGCGCCTCTATGAAAGCCCTCAAATTTGATTTGCGGGCTTTTTTACTGCACAGAACCGGATGCATGAAAGCAGAAAGAGGAAATCAGGATGAATATTGTACTTTATCAACCGGAAATACCGGCCAATACAGGAAATATCGGAAGAACCTGTGTGGCAGCCGGGGCGGTGCTGCATTTAATAGAGCCTTTGGGCTTTCGCCTCAATGAGAAAGAGATTAAGAGGGCCGGGATGGATTATTGGGAGCAGCTGGATGTGAGACGGTATATGAACTTTGCTGATTTTTCAGAAAAGAATCCTCATGCTAAAATATGGATGGCCACTACAAAGGCACGGCATATATACTCAGAGGTGGAATTTCATGAAAATGATTATATTATGTTTGGCAGGGAAAGCGGAGGAATACCCGAGGAGATTCTGGTAGATTATGAGAATACCTGCATTCGCATTCCAATGCTGGAAAAGATACGTTCCCTGAACCTTGCTAATTCGGTGGCTGTAGTGCTTTATGAGGCTCTCAGACAGACCGGTTTTTCCGGAATGCAGACAGAAGGGGAGCTGCACCGGCTGCATTGGAAATCAGGCAAATAAAGGTTGACAAACGGATTCTTTTTCTTTAAAATCAAATCGCATCCCTTTTGGGATGGAGTATCCGGCTTTTATGTCTTACCTATGTTTCAGATAATAAAGGAGAATCAAAGATGGCTGACAGGAAATTGGTAGAAGCAATTACATCCATGGATGAGGATTTTGCACAATGGTATACGGATGTGGTAAAGAAGGCGGAGTTGATCGACTATTCTAATGTAAAAGGCTGTATGGTTATCAAACCGGCAGGCTATGCGATATGGGAGCTGATCCAAAGACAGTTGGATGATATGTTTAAGGAGACGGGAGTAGAAAATGTATATATGCCGATGTTTATCCCGGAGGGGCTGTTGCAGAAGGAGAAGGATCATGTAGAGGGCTTTGCGCCGGAGGTGGCCTGGGTAACCCACGGAGGCATGAATCCGCTGCAGGAAAGGATGTGCGTCCGCCCCACATCGGAGACGCTCTTCTGTGATTTTTATAAGGGAGATATTCAGTCTTACAGGGATTTGCCCAGAGTGTATAATCAGTGGTGCAGTGTAGTGCGCTGGGAGAAGGAGACCAGGCCCTTTTTGCGTTCCAGGGAATTTCTCTGGCAGGAGGGACACACAGCTCATGCTACGGCTGAGGAGGCACAGGAGAGAACGGAGCAGATGCTGGGTGTATATGCTGACTTTTGTGAAAAGGTACTTGCTATTCCAGTGGTAAAGGGGCGTAAGACAGATAAGGAGAAGTTTGCAGGGGCAGAAGCTACCTATACCATAGAGGCGCTGATGCATGACGGCAAGGCGCTACAGTCCGGTACCAGCCACAATTTTGGCGATGGTTTTGCCAGGGCTTTTGATATCCGGTTTACGGATAAGGATAATACATTAAAATACGTGCATCAGACCTCCTGGGGAATGTCTACCCGGATTATTGGGGCCATTATCATGGTACATGGAGATAATTCCGGTCTGGTACTGCCTCCCAGAGTGGCTCCCACGCAGGTGATGATCATTCCTATTCAGCAGAAAAAAGAAGGAGTACTGGATAAGGCTTATGAGCTGAAGGACAGGCTTTCCGATTTTCGTGTAAAGGTAGATGCCGGTGATAAGAGTCCGGGATGGAAATTTTCTGAGCAGGAGATGAGGGGGATTCCCATTCGAATTGAAATCGGACCTAAGGATATCGAAGCCGGAAAATGTGTGATCTGCCGCAGGGATAATGGCCAGAAGACTGAGATTGGGCTGCATGAGCTGGAGCAGGCTGTAGCAGAGATATTGGAGGATGTCCAGATCAGTATGTACAAAAGAGCCAAGGCTCATCTGGAGGCTCATACCTATGTTGCCAGAAGCAGGGATGAATTCGTAAGGATCTTTGCCGAGAAGTCGGGCTTTGTAAAATCTATGTGGTGTGGTGAGACAGAGTGTGAGGAAAGGATCAAGGCGGATATGAGCGTTACCAGTCGCTGTATGCCATATGACCAGGAGAAGCTGGCCGATACCTGTGTATACTGCGGAAAGCCTGCCAGGAAAATGGTATATTGGGGAAGGGCATATTAAATACAGAATTGAAGAATGAAACAAAAAGGAGACTGGAAATAGCTTGCCAGTCTCCTTTTTTGACTTACTCTGCAGCGGCGCAGGATCATGCTGCTGCAGGCAGAGCGTGCTTAGTCTAAGGGTTCAAAGACATTTTTTCCCAGTCCGCAGATGGGGCATACCCAGTCGTCAGGAATGTCCTCAAAGGGTGTTCCGGGAGCGATGCCTCCCTGGGGATCGCCCACCTCAGGATCATAGATGTAGTTACAGGGTGTACAGATATACTGCTTCATAGCTTTTCTTTCCTTTCTTTTATATTTTATACTATTGTTTTGTTTCATTCCCAATCATATTCACAACTTTGGAATATATTTCATCCAGCTGCTCCTGAGAAGGAATATAGTTTATGCGGATTTTTTCCATACAGATATGGAAGCCGCACTCCACCAGGGCACTTTCTACCTGATCAATACCCTGGCCGCTCCAGCCGTAGGATCCGAAGGCAAATGCCTGACGATCCTTTGGTGAGAGCCCCTTCAGATAGCAGAGGAAGGAGGATACCAGAGGCATCATCTGGCTGTTCAGGGTGGGTGATCCCACTGCAATATATTTGCTGGTGAGCAGCTCCGGTATAATATTGGAGTAGTGATTTCCCTTTAAATCATAGAGCCTGGCAGACATGCCACAGTCTGCGAAGGCTTCGGCAATCACCTTAGCCATCTTCTCAGTGGAGTGCCACATGCTGTCATAAACTACGACAGCATTGCCGGGAGGCGTGTTTTCGCTCCAAAGCCTATAGGCATCCAGGATTTCTTTGATATGCTTACGCCAGATGATTCCGTGACTGGGAGCAATCATCTCAGGCTCCAGGCTGCTGACCGTCTTCCAGGCCTCCTGGGCCTGCCTGCCGTAGCACATGATGATGTTTCCGTAGTACCTTTTGGCTTCCTCCAGAGTGACAGAAAGGGATAATTCATCATCAAAGCGTTCACTGGTGGCCAGGTGCTGGCCAAAGGCGTCATTGGAAAAAAGAATCCTTTCCTCTGGGCAGTAGGTGATCATATTGTCCGGCCAGTGCAGCATGGGCGTAGCCACAAAGCTGAGCGAGCGCTTACCAATGGAGATCCTGTCTCCGCTTTTAACCGGAATATATTGATCTGCACCGTAGTGGGCAGTGAGGCCCTTTACCCCGGAAGGGCCGCTGGTATAGACCGCGGCATTGGGGCAGTGCTTCCGGATGCCCGGAAGGGCACCGGAATGATCCATTTCCACATGGTTGGATATGATAATGTCAATGTCTTCAAGAGGAACAACATCACGGATACGGGACAGCATTTCATCGGTATACTCAGCTTTGACAGTGTCTATCAAAGTGATTTTGTCATCTACGATCAGGTAAGCTCCATAGGTGGTTCCCCTACCGGTATTGTAGCCGTGAAAGTTACGGATAGTCCAGTCAATGGCACCGACCCAATAGATGTCTTCTCTGACTTTTATTGCCTTCATAATAGATGTTTCCTTTCTAAAACCAAATATCTTTACTCGGTATCTTTACCGTACAGCTCAGCCAAGCAGCTCAGATAGCTGTATCGTGCTTTGGCATGGGCTGCTGCCTGTTTGAAAAGCTTTTCCGCCTTTTCAGGCTTTGTTCTTTTCAGCAGGTCGTACCTGTTCTCTCCGGCGAGGAATTCATCATATGCCAGGGATGGCTCTTTGCTGTCCAAGGAGAAGGGGTTTTTACCTTCCTCCTTGAGGGCCGGATTGAAGCGGAACAGATGCCAGTAGCCGGTTTCTACCGCCTTAGCCTCCTCCTGCTGAACGCATCCCATACCGGCTCGGATCCCATGGCTGATACAAGGGGCGTAGGCGATGATAAGAGAGGGACCGGGATAGCTTTCAGCCTCACTGATGGCCTTTATGGTCTGGTTATAGTCTGCGCCCATAGCGATCTGTGCTACATACACATAGCCATAGCTCATGGCCATGCCTGCCAGGTCTTTCTTGCCGGTGCACTTTCCGCTGGCCGCAAATTTTGCAGTGGAGCCGGTAGGGGTAGACTTGGAGGACTGACCGCCTGTATTGGAATAAATCTCCGTATCAAATACCAGGATATTGATATCCTCACCGCTGGCAAGAACGTGATCCAGTCCGCTGAAGCCGATATCATAGGCCCATCCGTCGCCTCCGAAAATCCACTGGGACTTCTTGGAGAGGCTGTCTTTTTCCTCCAGAATCTTGGAGCACCTCTGCATAATATCCTGGGCACCGCTACCTGCTGTCATAGTGCTCAGCGCTGCAGCCAGGGCATCGGATGCTGCTGTATTTTTGGCTCCGTCCCGGAAGGTATCCAGCCATTCTTCTGCAGCCTTCGCCAGAATCTCCTCACTGTCCGAGCGGGAAGTGCTGCTGTTGATTTCCTTCAGCAGGCTTTCCACGGATTCCTTCAGACGGCTGCGCGCAGCATTCTGAGCCATAGCCATACCGTAGCCGAACTCAGCGGCATCCTCAAAGAGGGAGTTGGCCCATGCCGGTCCCCGGCCCCGGGCATTTACGGTATAGGCTGTAGCCGGTGAGGAGTTGGCCCAGATAGAAGAACAGCCGGTAGCGTTGGCAATATACATCCTGTCACCGAAGAGCTGGGTTACCAGCTTGGCGTAGGGCGTTTCACCGCAGCCTGCACAGGCTCCGTGGAACTCCAGCAGAGGCTGTCTGAACTGGCTGCCTTTCACAGTGTTTTCTTTAAATTTATCTGTAATCTCCTGTTTTACCGGAAGGGATTTTGCATAGTCAAAATACTTCTGTCTCTTGTCATGGTCATGGTTAGGGTACATTTCCAGAGCCTTATTTCCCTGCTTGCCGGGACATACATCCGCACAGGAGCCGCATCCGGTACAGTCCACCTCAGAAACTGTGATGGAAAATTCGTAGCCCGGCATTCCCGGCACCGGGATAGAGCGCATTCCTTCCGGCGCACAAGACTTCTCCTCCTCATTCATGACAGCGGGACGGATAACTGCATGAGGGCAGACAAAAGCACAGCGGTTGCACTGGATACAGTATTCAGGCTTCCATACAGGGATATCTGTAGCAATATTGCGCCTCTCATGGGCAGAGCTTCCGGAGGGACAGGAGCCGTCAGTATAGTTTAAAAATGCGGAAACGGGAAGGGAGTTGCCCTCCTGGGCATTGATCACATTCTGTATTTTCTCCACATATTCCATAACCTCAGGCCTGTCGTTAAGGATTTCGCTGTGCAGAGGCTCATATTCTGCATTTTTCCAGGATTCGGGCACATTTACCCTGACCACATCGCTGATGCCCCGGTCTATAGCCTGGAAGTTCATCTGAATAATCTTCTCGCCCTTTTTCCGGTAGCTGAACTCGGCAGCCTCCTTCATAAAGCGACGGGCGTCCTCGATGGGAATGATGTCGCTGAGGCGGAAAAAGGCAGCCTGAAGGATGGTGCTTATCTTGTTTTTGAGGCCGATTTCCTTAGCAATACGGACAGCATCTATGGTGTAAAACTGGATGTTATGCTCTGCAATATATCGTTTTACCTGACCGGGAATCTGCTTCTCCAGATCCTCTTCTGTATAATAGCAGTTCAAAAGGAAGGTACCGCCGTCCCGGAGATCCTGTACCAGATTGTACTGATGCAGATAGGTATGGTTGTGGCAGGCTACAAAATCCGCCCGGTGGATCAGATAGGTGGAGCGGATCTCAGTGTCACCGAATCTGAGGTGGGAGACCGTGATTCCCCCGGACTTCTTGGAGTCATAGTCAAAGTAGGCCTGAGCATACTTGTCGGTATGATTGCCGATGATCTTTACTGAATTTTTGTTGGCGCTGACGGTGCCATCGCCGCCCAGTCCCCAGAATTTGCAGCCCACCATGCCCTTGGGAGCGGTGTCGATGTTTTCCTTTACATCCAAGGAGAGGTGGGTGACATCATCTGTGATGCCCACAGTAAAGAACTGTTTGCCGTTCTCCGGCGTGTTGGAAAATACGGCATTGATCTGATCCGGTGTGGTGTTTTTGGAGCTGAGTCCGTAGCGCCCGGAGCAGACCGTTACATGCTGGAAGGGGGAATTTTTCAGTGCAGCCAGTACATCCAGGTAAAGGGGCTCTCCGATGGCGCCGGGCTCCTTGGTACGATCCAGAACAGTGATCTGTGTCACAGAGCCGGGGATGGCCGCCAGCAGATGCTCCGCACTGAAGGGACGATAGAGATGCACCTCTACCAGGCCGGTTTTCTGCCCGTTCTGATTCAGATAATCAATGGTTTCCCTGATGGTTTCACATACAGAGCCCATGGCAATGATAATATGGGAAGCATCAGCTGCACCATAGTAATTAAAGAGCTTATAGTTTGTACCTATTCTCTCGTTAATTTTGTTCATATGAAATTCTACCAGACGGGGAAGGGCATCATAGTAGCTGTTGCAGGCCTCTCTTGCCTGGAAGAAGATATCAGGGTTCTGGGCGGAGCCCATCATCCGGGCGCGGTTGGGATTCAGTGCGTTCCTGCGGAATTCGTCGATGGCATTCAGGTCGGCCATGTCCTTCAGGTCCTCATAGTCCCAGACGCGGATCTTCTGCATCTCATGGGAGGTTCTGAATCCATCGAAGAAGTTGATGAAGGGAACTCTTCCGCTGATGGCAGTGAGGTGGGCAACAGGAGTCAGATCCATAACCTCCTGGACACTGCTGCTTGCCAGCATGGCTACGCCGGTCTGACGGCAGGCATAAATGTCGGAGTGGTCTCCGAAGATAGAGAGAGCATGAGAGGCAATGGTTCTTGCTGCCACATTGAACACACCGGGAAGCAGCTCACCGGCTATCTTATATAGGTTGGGTATCATCAATAAGAGACCCTGGGATGCGGTAAAAGTAGTGGTAAGTGCACCTGCTGTCAGGGAGCCGTGTACGGCACCGGCAGCGCCGGCTTCAGATTGCATTTCCGTTACCCTGACCGGCTGTCCAAAGATATTTTCCCGTCCTTCTGCCGCCCATTCGTCGGTATATTCTGCCATGGCAGACGACGGCGTGATGGGATATATGGCAGCCACATCACTGTATGCATAGGATACATGAGCGGCAGCCTGGTTTCCGTCCATAGTCTTGAAGCTGCGGGAATCCAGCGGATGTGTTTTATTATTGGTAACCTGTTCCATTTTATACCTCCATTATTTTTTGTGTGGTCTTTCTGTATTTATAGTAATTACTCTTAGTAATTACTCTGCCATAACAAAATGATTTTTTCCAGACATATTTTTGAATTTTTTGTTTTTTTTGCAGAACAACTGCTTGTTAAAATAAAATGAGTCATGTTATATATGATTTTAGTGCAAAATACCTAATATAATTTACATCCGATCACAAGAAGTGATATAATATCTATATCCGATAACGCTACATCTTGTGAGGTATTATATGGGACGGAAAGCTAAAACACCATACATGCAGATTAATCTGG
>JALESH010000055.1 GCA_022781985.1 Lachnospiraceae bacterium
CTGGTCAGCAATACTGGAGACGGAAATCCGGGATGATGCAGCACATCCAATGGCAAGGCGATTAAAAATTGTTAATTTTGTTGCTGCTTTATTATTTACACCTCATAAAATATACGTTAAAATAGAAATACATAGGCAACCTCCTTGTACGTTATCGTTGTTAATTGTTAATTCTATTTTATCGTACAAAACGGAGGTTGTCTTTAGTTTTGTCAACTAAATATGAAACACGCCTGCATTTGCACTTATTTTTGTAGGTGTTTAAACAAGATATCCAAAAAAAGATACACCACCGTATCATCAAATGACACAGTGGCATATCCAAAAATAAGTAGTACATTTACTTCATCTTATTTGACATATATTTCATCTGTTAACACTCTTTAATAATCATAATGCGTTATTGCCCGCCTAAATTGACTTGTTTTAAATCTCTTGCCTGCCACGGGTGCGGCGTGTCAAGCTTTTTTTGATTTTTTGTTTGGGATAGAAAGAAGCAGTTTTCAAAATAGTCATATAAATCTGCTTAAGTAAATGACAGTGCTTCAAAACGCACAGAGAGTTCCTGCGAATCCATGACCGAACAGTAACGATGGCGGTGGAGGACCTGATCGCACAGAATATAGAACCGATCAGGCCCGGAAGAACTTTTGCCCGCCAGCATTGGTTCAAACTTCCAATTAGTTTCTGCTATCAGAACGAAAAGACAGTCAGAAACACTCACCACCTATTCTATAATACACCTTTTTCCAGATGAAGGCAACTATTTTTGAATAATAGGCTTTCGTTTTTTTGAGCCAGTCCCATAGTGGGAGGCCCACTCAGAACCATCTTGTGCTGTTAACTCAACGATAAGGATAATGGCCATGCCAAGTTGGGTGCAGTTGCATCTTAAGTAAATGATATTGTTTCAGTATAGGAAAGTCTGATGTCTGGGATAAAGTAATCGCCGCAACCAAGGTTCGTTAGATTCTAAGCCATAAGGATTCCCTCCAATCACTCGTTTATTTTCGCTTTTATTGTAGCGTATGCTTCTTCAAAAGTGAATGATATGGATGGGTCTGGTTTAGGAGTTCAACCCTTCTCAGCCAGGCCTTCCTGGAAGGTCTGCGATGCCCTGCTTCGAGTTTGTAATAATAACTTGGAATAACCCCTATATGCTCCGCAAGCGCCTTCTGAGACATTCCCAGAGCCTTTGAAAGCTCATTCGCCACATCATAAGGGATGGGATGTTTATTCTGCTCGTACATAAGAATTGTCGCCCAACAACATCCATGTGTTTTGCCAGTTGTCTGGTAGTCAACTGTTTTCTTAAGCAATAGTATCAACTGCTATTTCTTCATCAACAGAGACCTGCCTGTCATCTCCTCCGGCTGCTTCATGCCCATGATCTCAATCATGGTCGGAATGATGTCTGCCAAGCATCCACCCTCTCTCAGGGTATAGGCGGGATCATAGTTTACCAGGATAAAAGGAACCGGATTGGTAGTATGAGCCGTAAAGGGAGCGCCGGTCTCATAATCCACCAGCTGCTCCGCATTGCCGTGGTCTGCACAGATGAACATGGTGCCTCCAGCTTCCACCACAGCGTCCACCGCCCTGCCTACGCACTCATCCACTGCCTCTACTGCCTGGATAGCAGCCGTCTCCACTCCGGTATGGCCCACCATATCCGGGTTTGCGAAATTGATGATGATCACATCATATTTACCGGATCTGATCGCCTCTACCAGTCTGTCACATACCTCGTAGGCACTCATCTGAGGCTTTAAGTCGTAGGTAGCCACATCCTTGGGGGAATTGACCAGGATCCTGTCCTCTCCCTCATTGGGTTCTTCCACTCCGCCGTTAAAGAAAAAGGTGACATGGGCATATTTCTCTGTCTCTGCGATCCTGGCCTGGGTCATCTTATTGGCAGCCAGCCACTCACCGAAGGTATTGGTCACTGCGATCTTGTGGAAGGCAACCTGCTTGTTGGGAATCGTCGGATCGTAATCAGAGAAGCACACAAAGACAAGCTCCAGCCTGCGTCCTCTCTCAAAGGCCGTAAACTCATCGTCACAGAAGCATCTGGTGATTTCTCTTGCCCTGTCAGGCCTGAAGTTAAAGAACACCACAGAATCCTTATCCTGAATGACCGCTGCCGGAGCACCGTCCTTCCTCACCACCGTGGGCTTGACAAATTCGTCCGTCTCACCCCTCTCATAAGAGTCCGCGATGGCACCGCAGGCACTGTCTGCCGCAAGGCCCTCTCCCTTTGTCAGCGCATCATAGGCAAGCTTTACCCTGTCGTAGTTGTTATCCCTGTCCATGGCATAATAGCGTCCCATGACGGAGGCCACCTCTCCCACACCGATTTCCTTCATTTTTGCCTCCAGCTCAGCCACGAAATCCCTGCCGCTCTCCGGAGGTGTGTCCCTGCCGTCTAAAAAACAGTGCACATATACCCTGGAAAGCCCATTTTTCTTTGCCAGCTCCAGCAGTCCATAGATATGGCTGTTGTGGCTGTGCACGCCGCCGTCAGACACCAGCCCGAACAGATGGAGGGCAGAAGCATTTGTTTTACAGTTGTTCACCGCCTCAAGCAAGGCAGGATTTTCAAAAAAGCTGCCGTCCTGGATCTCCTTTGTGATCCTGGTGAGCTCCTGGTATACGATACGGCCTGCTCCCATATTCAGGTGGCCCACCTCGGAATTTCCCATCTGTCCGTCGGGAAGCCCCACCGCCATGCCGCTGGCATTTCCCCGCACGAAGGGATATTCCTTCATCAATCTGTCCATGACAGGGGTGCTGGCCTGTGCCACTGCATTGCCGTCTTTTTTTTCATTCAGCCCGTAGCCGTCAAGAATCATTAAAACTGTAGGTTTTTTACTCATTTTCTTTCTCCTATTCATATTCATCTATTTGTATACGGCCTGCAGGATCCCTGCCCACCGCATCTTCTAATCTGTCTGTCATTATACATGTTTTTTCTTCCGTTGTAAATAAATATATGATACGCCGCCACTGCCTTGTATTTTTATGAAAAAAGATATAAAATAGCGTTACTACAAGTACAAAACCAAGGAGTGACATCTATGATATCCTTACTGGCCAGACTATTTATCAAGGACAGGGCAGCCCTTGCCCCGGACAGTCCAAACTCCATTCCGCCTGAAACACGGCAGGCCTACGGCATCCTATGCGGAGGCCTGGGCATTGCGCTCAATGTCCTTCTCTTTGCCGGAAAATTCCTTGCAGGCAGCATAAGCAATTCCATTGCCGTTACGGCTGATGCCTTTAACAACCTGTCCGATGCCGGTTCCTCCCTCATCACTCTGGCAGGCTTTAAAATAGCGGGGCAGAAGCCTGACCCGGATCACCCCTTCGGCCACGGACGGATAGAGTATCTCTCCGGGCTGCTGGTGGCTGTGGCCATCCTTTTTATGGCCTTTGAGCTGATCCGTTCCTCTGCTGATAAGATCCTCCATCCCCAGACGGTGGAATTCAGTCTGCTGACAGTAGCCATCCTGCTGATTTCCATTGCAGTCAAGTTCTACATGGCCGCTTATAACAAAGCCATCGGACGGCGAATCGGCAGTGCAGCCATGCAAGCCACTGCCACCGACAGCCTGAGTGATGCTGTTGCCACCACTGTGGTCTTTCTCTCTTCCCTGGCAGGCCGCTTTACCAGCCTTCCCCTGGACGGCTGCTGCGGCATTCTGGTGGGCCTGTTCATTTTCTATGCCGGGTACCGTGCAGCTAAGGAAGCTATTACCCCCCTGTTGGGGCAGGCTCCCCGGCCGGATTTTGTCAAAAGCGTAGAAGACCTGGTTCTCAGCTATGAGGATGTGAAGGGCATCCATGATATGGTGGTACATGATTACGGTCCGGGCAGAGTCATGCTCTCCCTCCATGCAGAGGTGGCTGCAGATGGGGACATCCTTCTGCTTCACGATATGATCGACACCATTGAGCACCGGCTCCGGGATGAGCTTCACTGTGAAGCAGTCATACATATGGATCCCATTATAACGGATGACCGTCAGACCAATGAGCTGAAGCAAAAAATAGGCGAGCTGCTGCATGCCTCCTATCCGGAAGTAGGCTTCCATGATTTCAGAATCGTCAAAGGCCCCTCCCGCACCAATCTTATCTTTGACATCGCCGTCCCCTTCGGCTACCCCAGCAGTGACGGGGAAATCACCCGTTATCTGCTGGAGGAGATCCGACATATGGACAGCTCCTTTTCCGCTGTCATACAGGTGGACAGGGCCTTTACTCCCCAGCCTTAGAGCTTCAGCCGTAACAGCTCTGCCTCCTTTTTCCGCTGTATCAGCTTTACAATCTCCACAACAGGAATTACCAGTACAGCCAGCAGCAGGGAAACCATCCATTCCGTCAGAGAGATGTGGGCAAAGCCAAATGCCCTGGTCAGGAAGGGCACATAGATCACTGCCGTAGTACCCACCAGGGACAGCAGCATGGCTCCCAGCAGATATTCATTTCTCCTCCTCATTTGGAAAACCGACTGCTTCAGGGAGTGCATGCTGAAGGAATGGAAGATCTCTGCCATGGAAAGGGTCAGAAACGCCATTGTCATACCATGGGAGCTTTCCGCCGTCTCCCATCTGCCCGATTCCATACAGCAGCCCACAAAATATGCTGCCAGGGTGATGCAGGTTACCATGGCTCCCTGCAAAACCACGTTAAAGCCAAGTCCCCCCTGCAAAAATCCCCTCCCCAGAATCCCTGGGCCTCCTTTTCATAATATCCTCCTCGGCCTCCTCCATCCCCAATGCCAGTGCCGGAAAACAGTCTGTGATCAGGTTGATCCATAATAGGTGAACCGGCTTTAAGATCGTGAAGCCCATGAGGGTAGCGCTGAATATGGCAAGCACCTCCGCCAGATTGGAGGCCAGCAGAAACTGGATGGATTTTCTGATATTGTCATAGATCCGCCGTCCCTCTCCTACCGCAGCAACAATGGTTGCAAAGTTATCATCTGCCAGTACCATATCAGCCACATTTTTAGTCACATCCGTACCAGTGATCCCCATGCCTACACCGATGTCGGCATTTTTAATGGAGGGCGCATCATTGACACCGTCTCCTGTCATGGCAGTGATTTTTCCCTTTTTCTTCCAGGCTTTGACGATACGCACCTTGTGTTCAGGCTGTACTCTGGCATATACTGAATACTTCTCCGCCTCCTCTGCGAAATCCTCATCGCTGATCTCATCCAGCCGGGAGCCGGTAATGGCCTGGGATGCATCGGTTATGATGCCCAGCTCCATGGCGATTGCCACTGCGGTATCCAGGTGATCCCCTGTGATCATAACAGGCCGGATGCCTGCCGCCTTACACTCCTCTATAGCCGCTTTTGCCTCGGGACGCACCGGGTCGATCATGCCGGTCAGTCCAATATAGCAAAGTCCTTTTTCCAGACGCTCCGGCTCATAGCCCTCCGGTTCCTTCTCCCATATCCTCATGGCCCCGCAGAGGACACGCAGGGCCCTATCTGCCATAGCCTTATTGGCCTCCAGTATCTCCTCCCTGAGACGGTTCGTCAAAGGCACTGCCTCTTTTCCGTCAAAAAACCGGGTACAGCGTTTCAGCACCTCATCCGGCGCTCCCTTTGTAAACTGGATCACAGAACCGTCCTTCTGCCTATGGACAGTGGACATCATCTTTCGCATGGAATCAAAAGGGGCTTCTCCGATCCTGACAGCCTCTGCCTCCAGCTCTCCCTTCGGCATACCGCATTTGCAGGCATAGCTGACCAGGGCACACTCTGTGGGTTCTCCCACCGCCTGATTTTTCTCATCCAGCCTGGCATCGGAGCACAGTGCCATAGCCCTGGCCAGGAGCTTTTCATCCTTTCCCTTATATTCTGTCACAGTCATTCTGTTCTGGGTCAGAGTGCCTGTTTTGTCTGAGCAGATGACCTGAGCACAGCCCAGTGTCTCTACAGCAGTGAGCTTGCGGATGACGGCATTCTTTTTAGACATGTTCGTCACTCCCATGGAAAGAACGATGGTGACTACTGTTGCCAGACCCTCAGGGATGGCTGCCACTGCCAGGCTGACAGCCACCATGAAGGTATCCACAATGCCCCCGGCACTGATTTCAGGATACATACGGAACAGATCTACTCCAAAGATAAACAGGCATATCCCAAGAACCAGGACACTTAATATTCTGCTCAGCTGGTTCAGCCTCTGCTGCAGGGGAGTCTGACTCTCCTTTGCTTTTGCCAGGGAATCGGCAATCTTCCCCATCTGTGTATCCATACCTGCTGCCGTTATGATCGCCCTTCCCCTGCCATAGACTACCGTACTCCCCATATATACCATATTTTTCCGGTCTCCCAGAGGAACATCCTTTCCATCCTCTGTCCTCAGGGCCTCTTCCTTTTTTGAGACCGGAACGGACTCCCCTGTCAGGGCAGCCTCCTCCACCTTCATACTGGCACATTCCAGTATGCGGGCATCTGCCGGCACAGCATCTCCGGCCTCCAGCAGGATCACATCCCCTGTCACCAGCTCTTCACTGCGGACGATGATCTGCCGGCCATCCCTCAGCACCTTTGAAGTAGCTGCCGCAATCTCCTGCAGGGCCTCTATCGCCCTTTCCGCCTTACTCTCCTGCAGCACACCCAAAATTCCATTGATGAGAACTACCAGCAGTATAATGACCACATCGGCAAAGGACTCCCCTGAGCAGACTGCTGTAATACCTGACACTCCTGCCGCAGCGATCAGAATGAGGATCATGGGGTCGGCCAGCTGCCTCAGAAAACGCTCAGCCAGAGTAGCCTTTCGCCCCTCCTTGAGCCTGTTTTTTCCATTCTGTTCCAGCCGGAGCGCAGCCTCCTGCGCGCTGAGTCCATTTTCTGAGGAGTTCTGTTGTTCAATGACATTTTCCCTTTCCAGCAAATATTCCTGCATATATCCAACCTCTCTTTCTAATTCATTGTTATTGGAATCTACAAAAAATATTCTAAATATTTTCAAACAGGCTCCGGCTGCAAGATTCCTTGCCCCTTAACGGCCAGGCTTTGGGTGCCCCCTGACTGCCTCCCGGCAAAATAAAAAGACTCTCAGACATCAAATTTATCTGCTGTCTGAAAGTCTCATTATGAAAATATGATATGAACTAATGATAATATGCCTCAAACCTCTGTACCATGGCAGCAATCTCCGCTCTGGCAGCCGTTCCCTGAGGATCCAGGTAAATACCACCCTTACCTGTCAGGATGCCTGCGGCATTTGCCCAGGCCATAGCCTCTCTTGCATAGGCGGATATTTTTTCCTGATCGGGATAAGCTGAAAAATCCTTTCTCTGGCTGGTGTCATAGCCCTTATACCGGGCATACCTGCAGAGGAAGCTGGCCACCTCCTGTCTGGTCACGCTCCTGTTTGGTGAAAACTCTGCAGGTGAGGTTCCTGTGGTAATTCCATTCTCCAAGGCCCATTTCACCGGTTCCTCATACCACTTTCCTGCCTCCACATCGGCAAAGGGATTGTTTCCGCCGGCTTCCGGCATTCCCTCCGCATTGTACAGGATCTTCACCACCATAGCCCGGGTGGTCATGCCGTAGGGATCGAACAGCCTGTTACCGATGCCCTGCATGATATCCCTGGCATAAACATATTCCACTGCATCGTGTATCCAGCCGCCTGCCTGTATATCATCAAATATCGTGGTGATATCCACTTTTTTGTCAGGCTCCGGTTCGGGAGCTGGTTCCGGCTCTGGAGGTGGCTCAGGCCCGGGGGTTGGTTCCGGCTCTGGGGTTGGTTCCGGCTCTGGAGTTGGCTCAGGCCCGGGGGTTGGTTCTGGCTCTGGGGTTGGTTCCGGCTCTGTGTTGGCCTTGCTGGTTCGGAAGGTGATGGAGACTGCCTCCTCCGTGGGATTTCCGGCCTTGTCTCTTGCCGCTATGTACAAGGTATAATCGGTCTCCGGCTGCAGCTCCCTCAGAAAGACACTGTTGCTGCCGTCTGCCGTCATCACATTGGCGCTTTCCCTGAACAGGCTCCCCATTGCAGGAACGTGGGCTCCGGTCTGCAGCTTATAGAAAAAGCTGCCTGTATCGTCAGCCCTGAAGACTACATTAGCAAAGGTTTCTCCCAGGCTTTCCTCTGTGGGTATCCGAACATCCGAAAGGACAGGAGCAACAGAGTCCTGCCTGAGCTGTATCGTCCTGCTGGCTTCATTTCCTTCCAGATCTGTGGCAAGGAAAGTATAGCGGTGTTCTCCTTCTTCTGCTTCTATGGGTGAGGCTTCATTGTTCCACTGCCTGACTGTAGTGCTGCCCCCACTGAACAGGCTGACGGCTGCTCCATCATCTACCTGACAGGAAACCGAACGGATTCCGCTGCCGTTGTCCTCCACTCTCACCACCAGTGCCTGAGGAGTATTATACCACCCGGCCTCAAAGCTGTCCCCCTCCGACCTGGTCACCTCAAGAAACGGCCTCTCCGTATCCGGCATGCTGATTTCAGGAAACTCCACAGTTCCCGTGCTTCCGGCTTCGCTGCACTCCGCACCGGCGGTTTCCCTGATGCGGGCATAGAAGGTATGGCTGCTGCCCGGCAGGATGCCTTCAAAAACATTACTGTCCTGCCATGCCCCCTCATCCATTCTGTACTCTGCCTCTGGAATTTCATTCACTGTATAAATATATGACGCTTCATCCGTCTGGCTCACTGCATAGCTTCCGCTGACCACAGGAGCCGCCGGCCCCTCTGCCTTATCCGTTGTAAAGCTGACTGCCCTCTCCGCCCTGTTGCCTGCCGAATCCTCTACCTCTGCCATAAAGGTATATTCCGTGGCCGGGGACAGCCCGGAAATATGGAACACATTCCTTGTCTCTCCTTCCGTAAAAGCGGGTGTCCCCTCTCCCTCCGTCATGGTCAGGCGGTAGGCTGTAATTTCGAAGCCGCTTCCGGCGTTTGCCTCCACTGTGACCACTGCCTGACGGGCAGAGATCTGAGAGGCCGCCACGGAGGTAATCACAGGCTTTGCTGCAGAAGCCCCATCCTCATTTACAGTAAATGCCTTGATCCTGAGGTGCTGATACCCTTCCTCGGCATACTCTCCCGCATCCAGCCAGCTAAGTGACTTGATAAAGCTCTCTCCTGTGGGAGTCGCCGCAGTTGACTCAGCGTCATTGCTCTCACAAACCATACTGATGGCATTTCCTGCTTTCGTAAAGGTGATCACCACAGCAAATTTATCCTGATACTCCAGTTCAACAGTTTCAGCCAAATCTACGGTATAATAGCCTGCATGGGTGGTAGCGCCGGTCTGCGGGGCAGTAAGCATAGCCGTACCGCTGTCGGGAATACCTGCATTGGTTGGGTTCCTGTATATCTGGATGCTGTAATCTACGTTGCTGGTATCTATATCAAAGGAAACTGCCTTCAGAATTTCCCTTTTGCCCGGATTTGCCTTTGCCGTAAATACATTGGCCGCCTGCAGTCGATTGGGTACCACAATAGCCCAGTCCATACCTGCACCATCATACTGGTAATTATTGTCATAGGTATCCGGGCTTACCATTTCAAAGCTATAGACAGTAGGATAAATGGTGGCATCCTCATAGGACAACCAGAAATAGCCCTCCTGCCCAAATCCGGTTCCCCAGCTGTTGCGTACCAGCCAGGCACCGTCTCCGGCGGGCTTGACCGGACCGAAGTTATTCCTGCTGTAATTGTCGTTCCACCCTATGATTGCTACTGCATGATTCACTCCCAGATCCCTGTTATTGATATACTGGGCCGCCGTATCCGGATTATAATATGCCGTCGCCCTGGTGGCATAGTACATGATTCCAATAGAACCGTAATCCAGAATAGCCTGCTTTGCCGCATCCCGATCCTCTATATTCACCTCCATGGCGTTCTTCATAATCGCCACATTACTGCCGTAGGCATGCTCCTGTGTCTCTGCCAGCGCAGCCGGTGCACTGGTAAAGGGAGCTGCACTTTCCGGGGCTGCACCCATCCAGCAGGCCAGCGTATTCTTAGCCAGACCCAGATTGCCTCCGTTATTCAGGATCCCTGCCACACTGTCTCTGTAATTGTTGTCTCCCGCTGTGCCTCCCAGGGGATCCGTTACAAAGCGGTATGTATAATAAGCCAGATGATATTCCGAAAAATCTGCGTCCTCCACCTCTATGAGCCCTTTCTTGGCCATCGATGCCTCAGCCAGATGGGTACTGGTAAAGGCCCAGCAGATTCCGTAAGGCTCCTGATTCTTAACCGGTGTAATAAATCCTCCGTCTCTGGCATCATAGCTCTCCGGCAGGCTGACGCCCCTTACCACCGGCTTGCTGTCCTTCTCCAAGCGGGGGGCTTCTGTCCCCGGATCAAAGACTGTCAGTCCCTGGATATACCTGTCCATCAGCCTTCTCTGCTCCTCCCTTTCCTCCTCCGTCATAGGGCGGCCCAGCACATAATCCAGCCCCGCCTCTGTACCGGCAGCATCCGAACTGACTGTGTTCTCCACAGTTCCCACTGCCCCCAGGGCATTTTCTGACAGCAGCAGGGCCGACAGAAAGCAGCTCATCAGGAACCTGCCTGCTTTTCCCTTTCTTTTCATCCCATCTACCTCCTCTTCATGATATCGTCTTGTCATCCCTTCTTTTCCCGGTTATTTAAAATCCCCCAAAACCTTTGGTTCTAAGGTTTTGAGGGATCTATTGCTACAGCTCCCAAAGGGACTCGAACCCTTGACCTACGCATTACGAATGCGTCGCTCTACCAACTGAGCCATGGAAGCATCTGTCAGTCATTGGTACCTGACATATATTTTATTATAAAGGCTCAAAGGATTTTTGGCAAGAAAAATTTTAACTTTTCTCATTTATATGCACCTCCATCTGAGGATAGGGAATGGAAATGCCTGCCTCATCCAGTGCATATTTCACCTTCTCAGTGACCCGCCATTTCCCTTCCCAGTAATCACTCATGGAAAACCAACAGCGTATTCCCATCTGCACAGAGCTCTCAGCCAGCTCATCCACATACACAAAGTGATCCTTATCCCTGAGCACAGCCTCATCCTCATCCAGTACTCCCTGCAATACCTCCTTAGCCCTTCGGATATCGGAATCATAGGAGATCCCCACTTTGATATCCATCCTTCTGCTGTCGCTGGCAGTCACATTGGTCAGGCTGGAATTAGCCAGTGTGCCGTTGGGCAGGATGATGATCTTGTTGTCTACGGTGGCCAGCCTGGTATAAAAAAGCTGTATCTCTATCACCTCACCCTCATTGCCCTTGCTGTCCTCCTTGATATAGTCCCCTACCCGAAAGGGCTTCAGCAGCAGGATCAGTACCCCTCCTACGAAGTTGGAAAGGCTGCCCTGGACAGCCAAGCCAATGGCCACACCGGCGGAGCCAAGCAAAGCAGTAGTGCTGGCCGCATCCACACCGAAGTTGGAGGCTATCATCATAATCAATATCACATACAGGGCTGCCTTTATAAAGGAATCCAGAAACTGAATGACACCTTTGTCAGCATTCCCCTTTTCCAGGGACCGCATAACAAATCTGCGGATAAATTTAATCAGCTGTATGCCTATGAGAAGTACCAGCACAGACAGCAAAACACGTACTCCCAGATTCATCGCCTTATCCGGAAGCTCCTGAAGAAGTTTTTCCAAGGCTCCACTGTCGATCTTCTCATCCATGGTAAGCGCTGCCAGAGCTTCTATATATTCCATTTTTATTTTCCTGCTCCTTTCAGACTTTCCTCTTCCTTTCTGACAAGCTCTGCCTCCTTCAGCATCTGCTCAGCACGCTTTTTTGCTGCCTCCGCTTCTGCCAGTGCCCTTCTTGCCTCTTCCTCCTTTTCCAGCCGGGTTCTTTCCAGTGCGGCCAGCTTCACCTGCCGTTCCCGCTCCCGGGCCTCCTCCTGTTCCCTGCGGATTCTTTCTGCCTTCTGCCTCTCTATCTCCCTCTTCTCTGTCTCAGTATATGGGCTATAGCTGAAAATACTGATCGACAGGGGCGCACTCACCACTCTGATGGAATCCGCCCTGCCATCCTGCTCCTTTTCCTCCGAACATATGACAGCTTCATTGACCCTTCCCTCCCCTCCAAAGGACTTATCATCCGTGTTCAGCAGCTCCCTGTATTTACCCGGCCGGGGCACACCCACCTGAAACTCTCTGGATACATTGGCAAAATTAGCCACCACCACCAGGGTGTCCTCCTCCTGATCCGTCTTCCGCAGATAAGAGAGCATACAATCGTTGGCCGAGATGCAGTTGATCCATTCAAAGCCCTCCCAGGAGGTATCGCACTTATACAGGGCCGGCAAGGTGATATACAGCCCGTTTAAAGCCTTGACCAGGTTCTGCACTCCCCTGTGGCTGTCATACTTTGCCAGCTCCCATTCCACCTCCCGCTCCTCGCTCCATTCGTCAAACTCCGCAATATCCTGCCCCATGAACAGCAGCTTCTTGCCCGGATGGGTCATCATATAGGCATAGGTCAGGCGCAGATTGGCAAACTTATCCGGAATCTCTCCCGGCATCTTTCCGATCAGAGTGCCCTTTCCATGAACCACCTCATCATGGGAAAATACCAGCATGAAATTCTCACTGTAGGCATAGATCATGCTGAAGGACAGCTCATTGTGATGATGGGCCCTGAAATAGGGATCAAAGCGGATATATCCCAGATAGTCATTCATCCAGCCCATATTCCATTTTATGTCAAAGCCCAGTCCGTTATCCTTCGGATCCCCGGTCACCCTGGGCCAGGCCGTGGACTCCTCAGCTATCATCAGGACTCCCTCATTTCTTTTTTTGACGATGGAATTCAGATGCTTTAAGAATTCCACTGCCTCCAGGTTCTCATGCCCTCCATACATGTTGGCAACCCACTGGCCGTCACTTTTTCCATAGTCCAGATACAGCATGGAAGCAACCGCATCCATGCGGATGCCGTCCACATGGTACTGCTCTATCCAATAAAGGGCATTGGCAATCAGGTAATTGGACACCTGAGGCCTGCCGTAATTGTAGATCAGCGTTCCCCAGTGAGGATGACTGCCCTGTCTGGGATCCTGATGCTCATAGAGACAGGTGCCGTCAAAATTAGAAAGTCCATAGGTATCTCTTGGAAAATGAGCCGGAACCCAGTCCAGGATCACACCGATTCCCGCCTTATGCATCTCATTCATAAAATACATAAAGTCCTCATTGGTTCCGTAACGGGCCGTAGGTGCATAATAGCCAATGACCTGATAGCCCCAGGAGGCATCCAGCGGGTGCTCCATCACCGGCATAAGCTCTATATGGGTATAGCCCATTTCCCTGACATACTCAATGATCCGGGGTGCCAGCTCCCTGTAGTTCAAAAAGGCCCCGTCCTCCCCCCTGGCAAAGGAGCCTAGATAAAGCTCATAGACACTGATTGGTCTGTCCCTGCCCTGTCTGTCCTTTCTTTCGGCCATCCATTTTTCATCCTCCCAGTGCAGGACACTGCTGTTTTTAGCCCTGCCGGCCGTTTTTTTTCCAGGGCTGTTCCTGATCACAGAAGCCGTCTCCGGCCGAAGCTGCTGTCCGAAGGCATAAGGATCGGCCTTGAGGAACACCAGTCCTCCCTTTACCTTGATCTCGTACTTATAGTTCTGCCCCGGCTCTGCCCCCGGTACGAATATCTCAAAAATGCCTGACTCTCCCAGCCTGCGCATCTGATGGGTCCTGCCATCCCAGTCATTAAAGTCGCCGACCACGCTCACCCGCATGGCATTGGGGGCCCAGACTGCAAAGTACACGCCTGAAGTACCGTCTATAACCATAGGGTGGGCACCCAGCTTCTCATAGATGGTATAATGGATGCCCTCTGCAAATTTTCCCATATCGCTGTCTGTAATCTGAGGCTGAAAGTTATAGGCATCCTTCAGCTTTTTCAGGCTGCCGTCACCATACTCCACAATATACTCATAGGAAAAGGGTGTTTTTCCGGGAATGAGCGCCGCAAAAAAGCCCTCCTCATCCACCCTTTCCATTTCATAATTCTTCTTTTCTTTCTTATTCTGCAGTATGACACTCCTTGCTCCGGGCTGATAGGTCTGTACCAGAGTGCTGCCTCCTGCCACATGGGCACCCAGAATCCGGTGAGGATTGTCTGACTCTGAATAAATGATTTCCTCGATTTCAGGCCAGTTCATTAGTTTATACAGCTTATTGTCCATAGATCCTCCATCTCTCATGCCCTGCCCCCCGGGCTTTCTGATTTATTAAATTTATTAAGGGCAGCTTCCCACCCTGCTCTGTTATTCAATGCCGTGGATAAACAGGCCGCTTCTCAGCTTGGGTTCAAACCAGGTGGACTTGGGAGGCATCAGCAGCCCGGCATCAGATACGGCAAACAGCTCCGATATGGAGGTAGGGTACATGGCAAAGGCCACTTTAGAATCTGTATGCACCCTTCTTTCCAGCTCTGCCAGCCCCCGGATCCCTCCTACAAAGTCTATTCTCTTATCCGTCCTGGGATCCCCTATCCCCAGAACAGGGGCCAGGATTCTGTCCTGCAGCAGGGCCACATCCAGAGACCCTACCGGATCCTCCTGACAGGGAGGCTCTTTTGCCTCCAGCCGGTACCAGCTGTCCTCCAGATACATGGCGAAGCTTCCCTTACGCTCCGGGCGCAAGGGCTCTGTCCCCAGCCTTTCCACTGTAAAATCCTCAGCGATCCGCTCCAGGAAGGCTTCTGGTTCCCAGCCGTTTAAATCCTTCACCACCCGGTTATAGTCCATGATCATCAGCTGGTCATCGGGAAACAGCACCGAAAGAAAATGGTTGAATTCCTCGCTTCCATCGTAGTCCGGCTTCTTCTCTCTGCGCTTCAGGGAAACCTTTACCGCCGATGCGCAGCGGTGATGGCCGTCAGCTATATAGATATTCTCCACCTGCTGAAAGGCCCTTCGGATCTTTTCCACTGCATCCTGATCCTCTATGCGCCATACCCGGTGAACGATCCCGTCCGGTGCCGTGAAATCATACAGGGGTTCCTCTCTCCTTGCCCTTTCCACCTCTTCATTGATGGCTGGCTGAGAACGGTAGGCGAGAAAAATAGGTCCGGTCTGTGCCCGGCAGGCATCCACATGGCGGATTCGGTCTGTTTCCTTGTCCGCTCTGGTGTTTTCATGCTTTTTAATGGTACTGTTTAAATAATCATCCACAGAAGCACAGGCCGTGATTCCCACCTGGGACCTGCCATCCATGATCAGCTCATATATGTAATAGCATTCCTTTTCTTCCTGTATGTATTCCCCCTTCTCTACCATCCCCCACAGTAAATCCCGGGCCTTTTCATATACGCAGTCGGCATAGGTGTCCACCTCCTCCGGAAACTGGGTCTCCGCCCTGTCGATTCTCAGGAAAGAAAGGGGTTCTCTCTCCACCTCCTGCTTTGCCTCCTCCCTGTTATAGACATCATAGGGAAGGGCCGCAATTCTTGATTCCAGGCCTTTCCCTGGTCTGATTGCCCTGAAGGGCTTCACATCTGCCATAGCTTTATCCTCTCAAATTCTGTTTTTTACATATTTTTGTCTCTATTATTCTAACAAATTAACCTATACAGCACAAGCATCAAGTGGTAAAATAATGATGACTTTGAAAGGAGCAGATAAAAGTATGACAGATGAAAACAGAAAAATATTAGACAGGATCAATGCTTATGCGGAAGAGGCTTTGAAGGATATTGATCCCCAGAAGACCCCGGTGTCTCAGCAGCTGGATGCCCTGAAGCCGGTTTTACAGGAAATTGCGGACGAGCAGGGCAGGGCTCTGGAGGATATTTTCATTCTTTATATGGATCTGGCCAGTGAGGCCGGTGTGGAGGCAGAGGCCAGGCTGCAGGATGAACTGGAACAGGGCGGCACACCGTAGAGCGCGCTTGAAAATTGCTTTTTTTATGATCTACCCATACTTTTTGGGGGATATAAGCTCAGGAGGCTGCCCGGAGCGGATGATACTTCATCCGTTCCGGGCAGCCTCCTGGTTTGAGATCAGTCACTTGTGGACTTCTCAATCCCCCTCCATTCGCTTTTCCACCGGACTGTCATACTGCCGTCCGGACCAAATTCTATGGGAAGGATACTGTAGCCTGATTTCTGCAGATTGTCCGGTATCCAATGATCCAGCATCAGAAAATGACGGTTCCCAGCCCTGAATATACAGGCGCTCTGGCCTCCAAAGGTCTGCCGGTAATTCTCCCCTTCACAGGGATTGTCAATCAGCTTCCACCTGCCCATGATATGACTGCTGGTGGCATACAGGGCACTGTTGGGCTGCCAGCCGGTGCAGCCGGATGTCACCATATAATACAGGCCGTTATGCCGACACAGGGCAGGCGCCTCTCTCTCCTGATCCGCCATCACTGATACATACATGCCGTCGGGCGCCGTGTAATCTGCGTTCAGCCTGGCAATGTTTAAGGTTTTATTCCAGTCCTTGGAATGAACCAGATAGGCTGTGCCGTCCTCATCCACAAAAACCGTCATATCTCTTGCATCCTGACGATTGGGCTGGCTGACCCCCTGAAATACAAAGGGGCCGGTGGGTGTCCCGGAAACGGCAATCCCTGCTCCGGCATAGGTATAATCCTCGCTGTCTAGGTGCATCCAGAGGATAAAGCAGTGGTTCTTCTCATGATAAACCACCTTAGGACGCTCCAGCACCCTGGAGGTATGCAGGGGACTGGAAGGATTTTCCTGATCCGCGCTGAGTACCAGACCTTCATATTTCCAGGAAAGCAGATCGGGGGAGGAATAGCAGGAGACTCCGATCACATCCACTCTTTCTTTTCCGGGACAATTAGGCGCTCCCTTATGCTCGCCATACCAATAGTATGTGCCTCTGTGCTCTATAATGCATCCTCCATGAGCCTGGATGTGGTTTCCCTCTATATCCTGCCATATCTGTCCGTTTTTCACAAATCTGTCTCCCGATTCTGCCAATGATTATTTTACTACCCTCACCCGAAATACCCCGTCGATAGCCCGGAGCCTTTCCACCATCTCAGGAGTGACAGGGCTTTCCAGATCCATCATCGTATAAGCCACTTCCCCCCGGGACTTGTTGGTCATATCTGAAATATTGATCCCTCCGTCTCCGAAGCAGGCTGTAAACTGGCTGATCATATTGGTGATATTTCTGTGGAAAATAGCCACACGGCCTGCCTGGGAGCATACGCCCATGTCACAGCCGGGATAGTTCACGCTGTTGATGATATTTCCATTTTCCAGATAATTCATCATCTCGTCCACGGCCATCTTGGCGCAGTTATCCTCAGACTCCTCCGTAGATGCTCCCAGATGAGGAATGACGATGCAGCCCTCCTTCCCTGCTGTGGTGGTGTTGGGGAAATCCGTTACATACCTGCGTACCTTGCCAGACCCGATGCCAGCCAGCACATCCTCCTCATTTACCAGCAGATCTCTGGCAAAATTCAGCAGGATGACTCCGTCCTTCATCTGTGCCAGAGCCTTCTGGTCGATCATGCCCCGGGTACTGTCCAAAAGAGGGACATGGATGGTGATCATATCACAGTTTGCATAGATCTCCTCCACATTCAGCACGTGCTTTACGTCGCGGCTCAGGTTCCATGCAGCATCTACCGAAACATAGGGATCATACCCATAGACCTCCATCCCCATATGCCTTGCCACGTTTGCCACCTTTACCCCAATGGCCCCCAAGCCGATAATGCCCAGCTTCTTATCCTGAAGCTCCGTGCCGGCGAACCTTTTCTTCTCCTTCTCCGCCGCCTTGGCGATATTCTCATCCGCCCTGTTGGCCTCAACCCAGTTGATTCCGCCAACAATGTCACGAGAAGCCAAAAGCATGCCTGCGATCACAAGCTCCTTTACCCCGTTGGCATTGGCACCGGGGGTATTGAACACTACGATCCCCTTCTGGGCACATTTGTCCAGAGGAATATTGTTCACACCTGCGCCTGCCCTTGCTACTGCAAGCAGATTTTCAGGAAGCTCCATCTCATGCATAGAGGCACTGCGTACCAGAATACCCTCCGCCTCACCGATCTCTTCCGTTCTCGTATAATCCTCTGTAAATCTATCCAGTCCCACTGCTGCAATGGGATTTAAACAATGATACCTAAACATATCTGCAACCATGCTCCTTTCAGGCGTTTTCTGCCTCAAATTTCTTCATAAACTCCACCAGCTTCTCTACACCCTCAATAGGCATCGCGTTGTAGATACTGGCCCTCATGCCGCCCACACTCCTGTGACCCTTCAGATTTTCAAAGCCGGCCTCCTTTGCTTCCTTCACAAACTTAGCATCCAGCTCCTGATTTCCGGTAATGAAGGGTACATTCATCAGGGAACGGTCCTCTTTCCTTACCGTACCCTTGAAAAGCCTGCTTTCATCCAGAAAATCATAGAGAATTCCGGCCTTTTTCTCATTATACTCCTTCATTGCCGCCAGGCCGCCCCTGTTTTTGAGCCATTTGAATACCTTGCCGCAGATGTAGATGCCATATGCCGGCGGGGTATTATAGAGGGATTCCGCATCCGCATGAATCTTATATCTGAGCATGGTGGGAGTACCGGGAAGGACATCCTCCGTGATCAGGTCTTCCCTGATAATCACGATGACCACTCCGGCAGGCCCGATATTCTTCTGCACGCCGCCGTAGATAATGCCATACTTGGTTACGTCCACAGGCTCCGACAAAATACAGGAGGACAGGTCTGCTACCAGAGTATGTCCCTTGGTATTGGGAAGGGACCAGAACTTGGTTCCGTAGATCGTATTGTTTTCACAGATATAAACATAGTCAGCATCCTCCGGAATATCCAGATCAGAGCAATCCGGAATATAGGAAAAGGTCTGATCTGCAGAGGAAGCCACCTCTATTGCTTCTCCGTAGAGCTTTGCCTCCTGATAAGCCTTCTTAGCCCACTGGCCTGTTACTATGTAAGCCGCTTTTTTATTCTTCATCAGATTCATTGGAATCATGGCAAACTGCTGGCTTGCCCCGCCCTGCAAAAACAGCACCCTGTAATTATCAGGAATATTCATCAGTTCCCTCAAATCTGCTTCCGCTTCCTTAATAATAGTATCATATGCTTTGGACCTGTGGCTCATCTCCATGACAGACATGCCTGTTCCCCTGTAATCCAACATCTCCTCTGCAGCTTCTTTCAATACTTCCTCCGGCAGCACTGCCGGACCTGCTGAAAAATTATAAATTCTGGACACTTTTCTTCCCTCCTGTATTCATACATAGCTTCTATTCTACATTTCCTTATAAAATCCGTCAACCGGTTTTTTATCAGCCTACTTTCCGATATCCTTTGCATCAAACACCTCGCTGATGGCTGCCCCTGCCGGAACCATGGGAAATACCTTGTCATCCTCATGAATCACACATTCTATCAGCACCGGTTTCTTTAAAGCGATGGCCTTCTCAATGGCAGGCGCCACCTCCTCCCTGGAGGCCACACGAATGGCTGCACAGCCCAGCCCCTCTGCCACCTTACAGAAGTCCACCCCATCATTTAAAAGCGTTTGGGAATACCTGCCGCCGTAGAACAGAGTCTGCCACTGGCGCACCATTCCCAGTACATGGTTATTCATTACGATCTGAATGATGGGAATCCGGTATCTTGCAGCTGTGGCCAGTTCATTCATATTCATCCTGAAGCAGCCATCCCCGGCTATGTTGACACAGACCTTATCCGGTCTTCCCATCTTTGCCCCGATGCAGGCCCCCAGGCCGAAGCCCATGGTTCCGAGCCCGCCGGAGCTGAGGAAGGTTCTCGGCTTTGAATACTTATAATACTGGGAGGCCCAGATCTGATGCTGCCCCACATCCGTGGTGATGACAGCCTCTCCTTCTGTGATCCGATCCAGCTCCTCCATGATATAGGGGCCGGTGAGGACACTCTCATCGTAGCTGAGGGGATATTTTTCCTTCAGTTCCTCTATATGCTCCAGCCATTCCCTATGCTCCTGGGCCGGCAGCTTTTCATTCAGCAGGGTCAGTACCTCCTTCAGATCCCCCACAATGGAGGCATCCGTCCGGATATTCTTGTTAATCTCCGCTGCGTCGATGTCTATCTGGACGATCTTCGCACCGCTGGCAAACCTGGCAGCATTGCCCACCACACGGTCTGAAAACCTGGCGCCCAGGGCGATGAAGAAATCACATTCGGTGACACCCAGATTGGAGGTCTTGCTTCCGTGCATGCCTATCATCCCGGTATACAGCTCATCCCGGCCGTCAAAGGCTCCCTTTCCCATCAGGGTATCGCAGACAGGGGCGTTCAGCTTGCCTGCAAACTCCCTGACCTCCTCACAGGCCCCGGAAATGACCGCTCCACCCCCCACGCATATGTATGGCTTCCTGGCTGCCCGGATCAGCTCCAGAACCTTTTCTATCTCTTCCCCTGTGAAGGTGGATTTTCTCTCCTCCTGCCTCGACTCTGCCGCCTGGTATTCACAGACATTGGCCGTTACATCCTTTGTAATATCCACCAGAACCGGCCCCGGGCGGCCGCTTTTTGCTATCTGAAAGGCTCTGCGCAGCGTATCTGCAAGCTCCCTTATATCCTTTACGATATAGCCATGCTTTGTAATGGGCATAGTCACTCCGGCTATATCCACCTCCTGGAAGGAATCCTTGCCCAGCAGAGGCAGGTTCACATTGCAGGTAATGGCCACCACAGGAATGGAATCCATATAGGCAGTGGCGATACCCGTCACCAGATTGGTGGCTCCCGGCCCGCTGGTAGCCAGGCAGACTCCCACCCTGCCGGTGGCCCTGGCATACCCGTCCGCCGCATGGGCAGCTCCCTGCTCATGGGAGGTAAGAATATGGGTGATCTCATGGCTGTGTTTATATAGTGCATCATAAACATTCAATATGGTTCCGCCGGGATAGCCAAAGACGGTATCCACCCCCTGCTCCTTCAGACATTCTACTACGATTTCTGCACCTGTCAGCTGCATTTATTTATCCTCCCTGTTCTTCCTTTCTCCGGCAGATGGCACCTCCAGGATGGCACCTCTGTTGCCGCTGGTCACCAGCTCTCTGTACCTGGACAGGTAACCGGTAGTGATCCTCGGCTCTCTGGGCTGCCAGTTTGCCCTTCTCCTTTCCAGCTCCTCCTCTGTCACCTGCATGTGAATGGTATTGGCCGGAATGTCTATGCAGATGATATCTCCTTCCTCCACCAGGGCAATGGGACCTCCCACAGCCGCCTCCGGGGACACATGGCCGATAGAGGCTCCCCTGGAGGCTCCCGAAAAGCGTCCGTCCGTAATCAGGGCTACACTGGCTCCCAGTCCCATGCCTGCGATAGCTGAGGTAGGATTCAGCATCTCTCTCATGCCGGGTCCTCCCTTAGGTCCCTCATACCGGATGACCACTACATCTCCGGCGTTGATCCTTCCTCCCTTGATGGCTGCGATTGCATCCTCCTCACAGTCAAACACCCTGGCCGGACCTTCATGCACCATCATTTCAGGCACCACCGCAGAGCGCTTCACCACACAGGAATCCGGTGCCAGGTTGCCCCTGAGCACAGCAATACCACCGGTCTCGCTGTAGGGATTTTCCAGGGGACGGATGACCTCCGGATTTCTGTTCACGCAGCCTCTGATATTCTCTCCTACCGTCTTTCCGGTGACCGTGATCAGATCCTTGTAGATCAGGCCTTTTTTGTCCAGCTCATTCATCACAGCATAGATGCCCCCGGCCTCGTTCAGATCCTCCATATAGGTATGGCCTGCCGGTGCCAGATGACAGAGGTTGGGGGTCTCTGCGGAAAGCTCATTGGCAATATCCAGATTCAGCTCCACTCCTGCTTCATGGGCAATGGCCGGCAGATGAAGCATGGAGTTGGTGGAGCAGCCCAGTGCCATATCCATCCTGAGGGCATTGATAAAGGCCTTCTCGGTCATGATATCCCTTGGCCTGATATCCCTCTCTACCAGCTCCATAATCTTCATGCCTGCCTGTTTTGCCAGACGGATTCTTTCAGAATATACTGCCGGAATGGTGCCGTTCCCCTTCAGCCCCATCCCCAGAACCTCAGTCAGGCAATTCATGGAATTTGCTGTATACATGCCCGAGCAGGAGCCGCAGGTAGGACATACTTTTTCCTCAAACTCACTCAGCTCCTCCATGGACATGGTGCCTGCCGCCACGCTTCCCACCGCTTCAAACATAGAGGACAGGCTGCATTTCTCCCCCTTGACACGACCTGCCAGCATGGGGCCGCCGGATACAAAGATGGTGGGGATATTCACCCTTGCAGCCGCCATCAGCAGCCCGGGCACATTTTTATCACAGTTGGGCACCATAACCAGGCCGTCAAAGCCATGGGCCATAGCCATACACTCTGTACTGTCCGCAATCAGATCCCTGGTTGCCAGGGAATATTTCATGCCGATGTGTCCCATGGCAATACCATCACATACAGCAATAGCCGGAAATACTACAGGCATGCCGCCTGCCATGGCCACACCGATCCTGACAGCATCTACGATTTTATCCAGATTGATATGGCCGGGAACAATCTCATTATAAGAGCTTACAATACCGATCATGGGTCTCTTTCTTTCTTCCTCGGTATATCCCAGCGCATTAAACAAACTTCTGTGAGGTGCCTGCTGGGCACCTGTCATTACGGAATCACTTCTCATATTTATCATCATGCTCCTTTCAAAGTCCGGAGACTGAAATCTCCGGTTGAAAATGTTTATCCTATTTTTTCTGCCAGTAAGTCACCCATTTGTGAGCAGGATACCCTCTCACAGCCCTGGGACATGATATCTGCGGTTCGGAAGCCCTCTTTTAAAACAGCCTCTACCGCGGCCTCCACCGCAGCCGCTTCCCTATCCAGGTCAAAGGTATATCTCAGCATCATCGCTGCAGACAAAATCGTAGCAATGGGATTTGCAATATCCTTACCTGCAATATCCGGTGCTGAGCCGTGGCTGGGTTCATATAGTCCGAACCTGGTGTCATTCAGAGAAGCCGAGGCCAGCATTCCGATGGATCCGGTCACCATGCTGGCTTCATCAGAAAGGATATCGCCGAACATGTTTTCCGTCAGAATCACATCAAACTGAGAGGGATCCCTTACAAGCTGCATGGCACAGTTATCCACCAGCATATGCTCCAGGGCTACCTCCGGATAGTCCTTTGCCACCTCTTCCACCACGCTTCTCCAAAGCCTGGAGGAATCCAGCACATTGGCCTTATCCACGCTGGTCACCTTCTTTTTTCTTTTCATGGCAATGTCAAAGCCCTTGACTGCTATACGACGGATTTCATTCTCATCGTAGGTGAGGGTATCCATGGCCTTCCTCACTCCATTTTCCTCCACTGTTTTTCTCTCCCCAAAATAGAGACCACCGGTCAGTTCTCTCATGATCAGCATATCAAAGCCTTTGGCGCTGATCTCCTCCTTCAGGGGACAGGCACCGGCCAGCTCCTTATAAAGGACAGCAGGCCTTAAATTGGCAAAGAGGCCAAGGGCCTTGCGAATCCCCAGCAGCCCTGCCTCCGGCCTCAGTTCGGGGGGCAGCTGATACCAGGGCGAGTTAGCGGCGTCCCCGCCGATGGACCCCATCAGTACTGCATCTGCAGCCTTTGCAGCAGCCACCGCCTCCTCTGTGAGAGGCACTCCATGAACATCTATGGAAGCCCCGCCCATCAGGATATCTGTATATTTCATCTGATGGCCATAGCACTCCCCCACTTTATCCAACACCTTTTTGGCTTCCTTTATTATCTCCGGTCCGATACCGTCTCCCGGAATACACGTAATCTTCAACTCCATAGCTGTGTTTCACTCCCTTGATCTGATTCTTTGCTGTAGTAAAATCATAATATATTATCTTTCCTTAAATTTCAAGCCAAAAAAGAAAGCTGACCATACCGGTCAGCCTTTCGTAGATTTTATTCAGTTCAGCAGCAAATCCCTTCTGCAGCTGCTCTTTCTTCTGCCCGCTTTTCGCTGTTACTCCTCTGCATAGGAAGGATCAACACTGGACTCCTGGGCATATGTAGCATCCTCAGGGGCCGGCTCCTGTACATAGGTCAGCTCCGGATCTGTTTCTGCAGTGGTCTGTGCTGCCTCCTCAGCCGCTGTGGAAGTCCCCTCAGTGGGAGCCGCCTCCTGCACCTCGTTCTGGGCAGCCGGCTTCTCTGTTCCTCCGCAGGCCGTCATGAGGGCTGCACATGTGGCTGCCGCCATCATCAAAGCTACCATTTTCTTTTTCATAATCTTACCTCCTGTTTTACCTTCTGTCTATCTGTACCTGCTGCAGCCCGTACCTATGCCTCTGCTTTTTCCACCTGCTGGATGGCAGATTTCTTCATAGGGATACGGCAGTTCTTGTTGTTGCCAAACTCTACGATAACCGTGTCATCGGTGATATCGATAATGATGCCGTAAAAACCGCTGCTTGTCAGGACACAGTCTCCGATCTCCAGGGCAGAGAGCATGGCATTTATTTTCTTCTGCTCTTTCTTCTGGGGGCGGATCATAAATAAATATAAAAAGCCTACGATGACTACGATATAAAGTATCCCCACTACTCCTACTCCTGCCCCTGCCTGTGCATCTGTCAACAAAATACCCATTCCTGATTCCTCCTAAATCTTTCTCCTGCTCTGTTACCCCTTTCGCAGATACAGCTGTCTGGCCAGCCTTGTACCTATCATACACAAATCCCCGGCATAACACAAGCACTTTATAATTTCTTTAATATTACAGTTCAGCCGCAGCTTATCAATGTGCTGTAGGCTGCGTCCCCTGTTCCATTCTTTCCAGCTTCTTCCTTTTATATTCTCCAAAGCGGCCCTGATCCAGGGCCTCTCTGATCTCTTCCATCATGGTATTATAAAAGTAAAGGTTGTGAAGTACACAGAGTCTCATCCCCAGCATCTCCTTTGCCTTTAAAAGATGCCTGATATAGGCTCTGGAATAACGCCGGCAGGCGGGGCAGCCGCAGCCCTCCTCCACAGGCCTCTCATCCAGCTCATATTTTGCATTGAAGAGATTGATCTTTCCAAAATTGGTATAAAGGTGTCCGTGACGGCCATTTCTGGTAGGATATACGCAGTCGAAGAAATCCACTCCCCTCTCCACTCCCTCCAGAATATTGGCCGGGGTTCCCACTCCCATCAGATAAGCAGGCTTATCCTTGGGCAGAAAAGGCAAGGTTTCCTCCAGCACATAGTACATTTCCTCATGGCTTTCCCCTACTGCCAGCCCTCCTATGGCATAGCCGTCCATATCCATCTGCGCAATGGCTTTGGCATGCTCCGCCCTGATATCGGCAAAGACTGCCCCCTGATTGATGGCAAAGAGCATCTGATGCTTATTGATGGTATCCTCCAGTCCATTCAGCCTGTCCATCTCCCTCCTGCAGCGTACCAGCCACCGGGTGGTGCGCTCTACGGAAGCCTGTACATAGCTGCGTTCCGCCCTGCTGGAGGGGCACTCATCAAAAGCCATGGCTATGGTGGAGGCCAGGTTGGACTGGATGCGCATGCTCTCCTCCGGCCCCATAAATATCCTCCGTCCGTCTACATGGGAGCTGAAATAGACTCCCTCCTCTTTTATTTTCCTGAGAGAAGCCAGGGAAAACACCTGAAACCCTCCCGAATCGGTCAGAATAGGCTTATCCCAGGACATGAACCTATGCAGTCCTCCCAGCTTCTTCACCACCTCATCTCCCGGCCTCACATGAAGATGGTAGGTATTGGACAGCTCCACCTGGGTCCCGATCCCCTCCAGATCCTCTGTGGAAACCCCTCCTTTTATGGCCGCAGCCGTTCCCACATTCATAAATACCGGAGTCTGAATGACTCCATGCACTGTATGCAGCTCTCCCCGTTTGGCTCTTCCCTCTGTTTTTAATAGCTTATACATGTTGTTCTTCTTCCTTTTGGTTTCTCTCTACCTGGAATATGATAGCATATAAATCAGGTTTGTCCATATTTTTTTCAAAGGAAAATAAAGCTGCTTCTCAAAATATTGCCTGCATCCATATTTTCCTATATAATCTATACAATGGGTAAAGACCGGACGCATTCTCTTTTATGTCTTCCCAATCAACAGCAAAACAAAGAACACCATAAACGCTGCAGGTATATCCGCGGCCTGCGGCCTGTCATATGAAAAGGAGCTGCCTATGTCAGGATCAACATTCAACACGCATTTTAAAATAACCACCTGGGGTGAGTCCCACGGCAAAGCCCTGGGCGTAGTCATCGACGGCTGTCCCGCCGGCCTCCCTCTATCGGAGGCAGATATCCAGCCCTATCTGGACCGGAGGAAGCCGGGGCAGACAAAGATCTCCACCCCCCGTAAGGAAGACGATGCCGTGGAGATACTCTCCGGCATCTTTGAAGGCAGAACCACAGGCGCCCCCATTTCCCTGATCGTAAGGAACACCTCTCAGCGTTCCCATGATTATAGTGAAATCGCTTCCTACTACCGCCCCGGCCATGCAGATTATACCTTTGATCAAAAGTATGGCTTTCGGGATTACCGTGGCGGGGGCCGTTCTTCGGGTCGGGAAACCATCGGCAGGGTTGCAGCGGGAGCTATAGCAGCCAAAATACTGAGAGAGCTGGGCGTAGAGCTTCTTACCTATACTAAGGCTATCGGACCGGTGGAAGCAGATATGGAAGCATTTAACCGAGATGCCATCCTGGATACCCCTACCTGTATGCCCGACTATGACGCCAGCCGGAGGGCTGAGGAATACCTTGCAGAATGCATGAAAAACATGGATTCTGCAGGAGGCATCATTGAATGCCGCATCCTGGGGCTTCCTGCCGGAATAGGGGATCCCGTCTTTGAGAAACTGGATGCAGCCCTAGCCAGGGCCATCATGTCGGTGGGTGCCGTGAAAGCCTTTGAGATCGGTGACGGCTGCAGGGTAAGCACCTCCAACGGCTCCCTTAACAATGATGCCTTTGTTGCCAAAGACGGCAGTATCTCCAAAAAGACGAACCATGCCGGGGGGATCCTGGGAGGCATCAGCGATGGCAGCGAGGTGGTGCTCCGGGCCTATGTAAAACCCACCCCTTCTATCTTCTCAGAACAGGAGACCGTGAACCGAGACGGAGAAAACATAAAGATCAAAATAAAAGGAAGACATGATCCCGTCATCGTTCCCCGTGCAGTAGTGGTGGTGGAAGCCATGACCGCTCTCGCACTGATGGATGCCATGATAGGAAATATGTCCTCCCGGATTTCTTATCTGAAGAATTTTTATTCTGAAGAATCCTTATAGCCAAGGTTCTGTTGTCCCACAGTACCAAGACGGTGAAAAATGATGCAGTTGGGCTGTTCGACCCTGACCTCGGGACCATTCATGACGAGCAGCCCCTTTTCCAGATCCACCGTAAAAAAGGTCATGCTGTTGGACTCATGGTTCAGGGAAACCAGATGCCTGTTGTCTGGAAAGAGGGCTGCATCCTTGGGATAGTCTCCGCTGATAGGCAGACAGAGCAGCTTTTCCAGCAGCCCGCTCCCCTCCTCTATCCTGTACAGCACTACGCTGTTGTCTCCCGCATTGGAGCTTATCATATACTTAAAATCCATAGAGAAATTCAGGGCGCTGGCCGCCGAATTGCTGGCATGATAATCATTCACTGTGGATATGGTCTGCAGCTTTTCAAATTCGGGAGCATCCCCCACCTCCCGATAGCTGTAGACGTCGATATAGTTTTTTAATTCATGGACGATGTAGAGAACGCTGCCGTCCGGCGAAAACTTCAGATGCCTGGGGGCCGACTCCTGCTCGCTCCTTATAACATCCGCCAGCCTGATGGTTCCCTTTTCGCTGTCAAAGCGGTATACCTTCACATGATCCATCCCCAGGTCAGCGGCGCACAGGTACTTGTTGTCTCTGGTCATTTTTACGCAGTTTACGTGGGGCCTGAAATTCCGCTCTGCAATGCTTCCCAGTCCCTTATGGAACAGCTCGTCGGTGATCCTGCCCACGCCGCCGTTTTCCTCCAGCCGCAGCACCGTGATCTTGCCGTCGTGATAGCCTGCCACAAAGAGATATTCATCCTTATAATCGGTGGAAAGATAGCAGCCCCTCATGCCATTAATGGAGCCGAAATTGATAAACTCCAGCTCTCCGTCCCTTTTTATCCTATAGGCCTCCACCCCGAAATCAGTGATGGAATACAGGTACTTCTGATTATGGGAAATGGTCACATAGGAGGAATTCGTAATCTCCACCTGATCCTTTTCATACAGCCTGCCATTCTCCAAATCCACATCATAAATTTTTATCCCATGATTGTCCCCCATACCGGTAGTATAGGTGGAAACGTATGCCACATACTTTGTTTTTTCCATCGGACCGCTCTCCTCCATCCATTCTATTGTCCCGGCCGCCGGCCCTGTCTCAGTGCTCCTGACTGCCATATTCTGTTTTATTATAGCATAATGCTGTTTTATTTTCAATTTATTCCGCTTTCCTATTGACATCCATCCAACTGCTGATATAATGTTTGTTTAGTAACAGTAAACTTTAAGTTTATTATCATTTAATTTTTAAACAATCGGCATCGGGGAAGCATTATGAAAATAGGAAGTAAAATCAAGGAACTCAGAATACAGAAGGGACTTACCCAGGAGGAGCTGGCAGACCGCTGTGAGCTGTCCAAGGGCTTTATCTCTCAGCTGGAGCGGGAGCTGACCTCCCCTTCCATCGCCACTCTGATGGACATCCTGCAATGCCTTGGCACTGATATCCAGGATTTTTTTTCGGGAAAGCCCCGGGAGGAACAGATCGTCTTTTCAGATTCCGACTACTTTGAAAAGGTGGAGGAGGAGCTTGGCAGCACCATCGAGTGGATCATTCCCAATGCACAGAAAAATATCATGGAGCCCATCCGCCTCACCCTGAAGCCTGGAGGCTCCACCTATCCGGACAACCCCCATGAGGGGGAGGAATTCGGCTATGTGCTTTCAGGCAGCATTACCATCGTCATCGGCAATCGGAAAATACGGGCCAAAAAAGGAGAATCCTTTTATTTTTCTCCGGATTCCACCCACTATATCACTGCCGGCGGCAAGACAGGGGCCGTGGTTCTGTGGGTCAGCTCTCCTCCCAGCTTCTGACCCGGGGAAGCAGTATCAGACCAACATCGTATCGGAGACTTTTACCATGAAGAAAGAATTAATCAACCTGATTGACATCTCAAAATCCTTTGACAATGAAACGGTATTGGACGAGCTCAATCTAAGTATCCATGAAAATGAGTTTCTCACCCTGCTGGGCCCCAGCGGCTGCGGCAAAACCACTACGCTCCGTATTCTGGGCGGCTTCATTACTCCGGACAGAGGCCGGGTAGTTTTTGACGGTGAGGACATCACCTCCCTCCCCCCGAACAGGCGCCAGTTGAATACGGTATTTCAGAAATACGCACTTTTCACTCATATGAATATCGCCGAAAACATAGCCTTCGGCCTGAAAATCAAAAACAAGCCAAGGAGCTATATTCAGGATAAGATCAAATATGCCCTGAAGCTGGTAAACCTGGAGGGCTACGAGAAGCGCATGCCGGACTCCTTAAGCGGCGGCCAGCAGCAGCGCATCGCCATAGCCAGAGCCATCGTCAATGAGCCTAAGGTACTGCTGCTGGACGAGCCTCTGGGCGCCCTGGATCTGAAGCTGCGCCAGGACATGCAGTACGAGCTGATCCGCCTGAAAAATGAATTGGGCATCACTTTCGTCTATGTCACCCACGATCAGGAAGAGGCTCTCACCATGTCGGATACCATCGTGGTCATGAACCAGGGCTACATCCAGCAGATCGGCACGCCGGAAAACATCTATAACGAACCGGAAAATGCCTTTGTGGCTGATTTTATCGGAGACAGCAACATCATCGACAGTGTCATGCTGGCAGATGAGCTGGTCTCCATCCTGGGTACAAAGTTCGCCTGTGTAGACACCGGCTTTGGACACAATACACCGGTGGATGTGGTCATCCGCCCGGAGGATGTGGAACTGACTGCTCCGGAGGAGGGGACGATACAGGGTACCGTCACCCATCTGATCTTCAAGGGTGTCCATTATGAGATGGAGGTGGAGGCCGGCGGCTTTGAGTGGCTGGTGCATTCCACCGGGATGTACCCGGTAGGCACCCGGGTAGGGATCAGAGTGGATCCCTTTAATATCCAGATCATGAACAAGCCCGAATCCCAAGACGAGGAGGCGGTACCAGTTGAAGAATAGCAAATTATCCCGGCGGCTGCTGTCCACGCCCTATGCAGCCTGGATTACCATATTTATCCTCATTCCCTTAGGCATGGTATTTTACTATGGCCTGACCGACAGGACAGGTGCCTTTACTTTGCAAAATGTACTGGATATCATGAGTGCAGAGCATGCCAAGGCCCTGTGGTATTCCCTGGGCCTGTCCCTGGCCAGCACCCTGATCTGCTTCCTGTTGGCCTATCCTCTGGCTATGATTCTGGCAGGCATGAAGGTCAGCCAGCACAGCTTCATCCTGCTGATTTTTATCCTGCCCATGTGGATGAACTTTCTGCTCAGGACTCTGGCCTGGCAGACTCTGCTGGAAAAAACAGGTGTCATCAACATGCTGCTGGGCTTCCTCCATCTGCCGGCTCTGAACATCATCAATACGCCCTATGCCATTGTCCTGGGTATGGTGTACAATTTTTTGCCCTTTATGGTGCTGCCCATCTACAATGCGCTGGCCAAAATCGATCCAAATGTAGTGAATGCAGCCAAGGATCTGGGAGCTGGCCGGGTACAAACCTTTATCAAGATCACTTTTCCCCTTTCCATAGGCGGAGTCATCAGCGGCATCACTATGGTATTCATCCCGGCACTGACCACCTTCGTCATCAGCAAGCTTCTGGGAGGAAGCAAGATCCTGCTGATCGGCAACGTGATCGAGGAGGAGTTTACCCAGACCGGAAACTGGCATCTGGGCAGCGGACTGTCTATCGTCCTGATGATATTTATCATTTTCAACATGGTGATTTCTTCTATTTTTGACAGGGAGGGGGAGGGAACCGCACTATGATAAAAGCAACGGCAAAAAAAGTATATATTGCATTGATTTTTATTTTTCTCTACGCCCCCATCGGTACCCTGATGGTGCTGTCCTTTAATGCCAGCCGCACCAGGGCAAAATGGGGCGGACCTACCCTCAAGTGGTATGCTGCCCTCTTTGAGAACAGGGAAATCATGCAGGCCCTGTGGAATACACTGCTGATCGCCCTGGTATCCTCCCTTACGGCTGTAGTCATCGGCACCGTGGCCTGTATTGCCATCCAAGGCATGAGCCGCCGGGGGCGTGCCGTCTTTATGGGCATCACCAATATACCCATGCTGAATGCGGACATCGTCACAGGCATTTCCCTGATGCTACTCTTCATCAGCCTGGGACTGAAATTCGGTCTGGGAACCATACTGCTGGCCCACATTACCTTCAATATACCCTATGTGATCCTGAGCATAATGCCCCGCATGAAGCAGCTCAATCCCAACACCTACGAGGCGGCTCTGGATCTGGGTGCATCGCCCATCCGGGCATTTTTCCAGGTTGTGTTTCCGGATATTCTGCCCGGCATCCTCTCCGGATTCCTCATGGCCTTTACCATGTCCCTGGATGATTTTATCATTACCCACTTCACCAAGGGGGCCGGCGTGGACACCCTCTCCACCAAGATCTATACAGAAGTGAAAAAGGGTATCAAACCGGAAATGTATGCTCTGTCCACACTGATCTTTGCAGCAGTGCTGCTGCTGCTTCTGCTGGTGAATAAGGCACCCAGGGAAAAATCTGAAAAAACAAACAAAACAGGAGGAATATAGAATGCATCATAAATGTTCAGATTTGAAAAGAAGAGTGTTGAAAATGAAAAAATGGGGAACTGCTGCATGCATCGCCGCAGCATCCTTCTTTTCCTTAAGCGGCTGTGCCGGGAGCACTTCCGGTGAAAACGGGGAGGTGATCGTCTATAACTGGGGCGAGTATATGGATCCGGATGCCATTGCCATGTTTGAGGAGGAAACAGGTATCAGAGTAATATATGATGAATTTGAGACCAATGAGATCATGTATCCCAAGGTGGAAGCCGGTGCTGCAGAATATGATGTGATCTGCCCCTCCGACTATATGATCCAGAAGATGATCCAGAACGATCTGCTGGCTGAACTGAATTTTGACAACATGCCTAATGCAAAGGAAAATATCGGCGCACAGTACTGGGAGCAGTCCAGGGAATTTGATCCCGAAAATAAATATTCCGTCCCTTATTGCTGGGGTACTGTGGGCATCCTCTACAACAAGTCCATGGTGGAGGAACCTGTGGACAGCTGGAGCATCCTGTGGGATGAAAGGTATAAGGATAATATCCTGATGCAGGATTCTGTCCGTGATGCCTTTATGGTAGGCCTGAAGCTGAATGGCTACTCCATGAATTCCACTGATGCCGCGGAGCTTGAGACAGCAAAAAATGCTCTGATTCAGCAGAAGCCTCTGGTACAGGCCTACGTTATCGACCAGGTAAGGGATAAGATGATCGGCAACGAAGCGGCTATCGGCGTCATCTACTCCGGAGAAGCCATCTACACCCAGAGGGAAAACCCGGATCTGGAATACGTGATTCCCAGGGAGGGGACAAACGTCTGGATTGATTCCTGGGTGATCACCAGGGACGCGCCCAACAAAGAAAATGCAGAAAAATTCATTGACTTTATGTGCCGCCCGGAGGTGGCCCTGAAGAATTTTGAATACATTACTTATTCTACTCCCAACGATGCCGCAAGGGCATTGATCGAGGATGAGGATATCCGCAATTCCACCATTGCCTTCCCTGATCTGACTCAGTATTCCAATCTGGAAACCTTCCGATATCTGGGAACAGAGGCGGATGAGATGTACAGTGAGCTTTGGAAGGAGGTAAAGTCTGAATAAGGCTTCCTCCTCTCTGTCATGGAAGCAGCTTAAGAGCCAGACCGGATCCGGTCTGGCTCTTTGTTCTTTAAAGCTCCGGTACCTCCACCTGGTCGAAGGCCAATCCCGGCTCACCGTCGTATTCCTTTGCAAAGGTAGAGATCCCCTGCTCCCTGCAGGTGCGCTTCCAAAGCTCGGCACTCAGGGAATCCACAAATATCTGAACCGGCGCTTTTTTCATTGTGAGACGCAGCAGCCCCGGCAGCTTCTCCAGAAAGCTGATATCCTTCACGGTTCTGCCTGCCCGAATATCCAATTCCTCCAGACTGCCTAATTCACCCAGGGGAGAATAATCTGAGATGCTGCCGATCTGCAGCTTCAATACCTGAAGGTTTTTGAAGTTTTTCAAGTCCCGAACCAGACCATCTCCTGTACCCAGGGCCGAAAAATCCGTTTCTATTTCTGTCTCATTGATGATACACCAGTCTGTTCCTATTTCTTCCATCAGGACCAGAGTGTCAATCAACAGCAGATCACTGCTGCTGATCTCTCTCTCACCGATCTGCAGAGCCTCTCTTACCAGCTCCTCCAGCAGTGTCTCCTCCCACTCTATGGCAGAGTCCTCCTCTGTCTGCTGAGCCGGAGCCTGCCTCCATACCTCCCTGTTGGCCTTCTCATAGGCAAGGACGAAGGGATTGTGCAGTCTTTTATAATTCCAGATATCCATCCCTTTATAGCGGCCTGCCCCCTCATAGGGTCGATACCTCTCTCCTCCGTACTCTTCATAGGTAGCTGCTGTATACAGTGCCACATTTCCCATATCCAACGTATCCTCTGCATAATTCAGGCCGATAAATTCCATCATATATTTTTCTCCGAAACGATAGGCGGCACTGACCATCCAGGTCTTCCCTTCCCCACTGTCAAAGGTGCACCGGATTCCATAGACATCATTACCATCCTCCAGGGTATATTTCTCAGACCTGATATCCAGCAGCCTGTCTCCAAATACCGTTTCAGCAGTCTCTTTCATATGGCCGCATGTTTCTTCCCAGGCATGGGAAAATACATTGGCTCCCATATCATTGTCCTCTACTCCCCACAGCAGGCAGGGCACATAATCTCCCTCCTCATTCCAGCCACCCAGACTTTCCCACAGTTCCTCCAGACGCTCATCCAGCTCACAGGTTCCCCAGACCCAATCATGGGGTATTTCAAACCAGAAGGCCCCCTCACTCTGTATGTAATCCTCCTCTGTCCTTGCTGCCGGACGCCGGATATAATAGGTGTTTCCCTCTGCGCTCAGCCTGATGTAGTCCTCCTCACTGCCCTCCATGGTTTCTGTAATCCTGTAATCCCCCTCCAGATCCATGCCGGCCCTCTGCCGTAAAACATCTCTTTCCTCCCAAAAATCAGGTGACTCTTCCTCTCCTGTCTCTTTATCCTCTGGGGCTCTTTCTCCTGACTCCCGGGCGGCCTCCCTCCCGGCTTCTTTTTCAGCTTCCTGTCCGGCTTCCTTTTTTATTGCCTGCCTGCCCTCTCCGCATCCTGTACCGGTGAAGCAGGCAGCTGCTGCCAATACAGCCAGGAAAACCCTGGTATTTTTACTGCTCTTTCTCTGTCCTGTATCCCTCATAGGTCTTCCCCTTACTCCGTCTCCGGTATACGAATAAGCTGCATAACCTGCTCATCCACTGTCTGTTTTTCTCCGTTTTCCAATACGATCAGTCTGCCCTCCTCGTAGCCCTCACCGCTCATCACCATGTAGGCAAATTCCTCACTGTCCTCCTCCAGCTTACTCTGCAGGAGTGCCACACTGTCATCCCCATAGAGAAGAAAACGGTACACCTTTTCCTCCAGCTCCCGGCTTTCCCTGCCGTCATATACATTCAGGACAGCGGAGGACGGATCTCCCAGACCAAGGCTTCCCACAAGATAAAAAAGATGGCCGCTCTTCGCCGACTTCCTCATACGATCCATATCGATGCTGATCCCCTCTGCGATTACATCCCCATCCTCCAGACAGAACAGCCTCTGACCGACTTCTTCCCCATAGGATCTGGTATAATACAGCCTGTCCCGGATCACCAGAGCCTGACCGGCGGCTTCCACCACCTTTCTGCAGCTGCCCTGCTGATCCAATTCATAGACATCCTCACCTGCATACAGCATTTCCCCTTCCTCATCCTCCAGCAGGCGGAAAATCCTGATATAGAGCTGTCCTGTTTCCCGATTATAGGTTTTCCGAACCTCCCTCTGCCCGGAAAGCTCCATCATCTCATAGGCCTGCCACCATCCCCGGCCTGCAGCAAAGCCCCGAGCTCTTTCATAAAGACAGTCCTGGTCGGCAGCATAAAACAAAGCATCCGCCCCCTCCATTTCATAGGATTCCACCAGCTCCGCAGCCGTATAACCGGGGAAGAAGCAGGACAGTGGGATCCCTTCAAAGTCCTCCTCCAGCATTTCCAGATAATAAGGGCCTTTGATCGGCTTCATTTGCTCATATTCCAGGCTTTCCAACAAATAGCCTGTCTCCTGGCTGAGGTATTCCCCCCTGACAGTGTCATATAAGCCAATCCGACACCTTTCTATCCCCCGAAACAGCTCTTCCTGCATCAGAAGCTTCCATAACTTCAGGGCCTCCCTATCCTCCTCCGTCCCATCGTAGGTGAGTATATCCCCATAGACTGCACTTTCTTTCTCCATCAGAAGAAGATTTTCCCCGGCCTCATCCAGGATGTACACTTCCTCCCATTCCCCCTCCACAGCCTTTGTATCAGCCTCACCGTCTCCATCCAGGCTGATCATGCTTACCCGATTTCCGTTACGGCAGATGATCCGTTCTCCGCCTGCTGTCAGACAGAAATCCTGATCCGCTGCCTCCGCCAGCCTTTTGGGCTGCAGGACATCCTCTCCTGACCATTCGTACAATCCTCCGTCATCCCTGCGAAATACGGCCAGGCTGCCGTCTGAAGCAATCTGCCACGCGCCCTCTCCTGCCGCTCCCAGCTCGCCCACCGGATGATGCTTCCTGCCATCGTACCGGTACAGGACTTCCCTTCCGTCTTCCCAAAACCACTCTTCTCCGAATTCCGTCTCCAGCCTGCTGTACCATATATTTCCTGCCCTATCTATCCGAAAGTCCAGCACCCTCTCTGCCACCGGCACGCTGCTCCCATCCGGCAGGAAGCAGTACAGGTCATATATAGGAAGGAGACTGGATCCCGTCGGATAAAACCACACCCCCGAGCCAAAATAAACCCTGGATTTATCCGGTGAATAGCAAAGTATATCCTCCTGACTCCAGTCCAGCGACTGCATCATCTCCTCCAGCAGCTCCGAATCATAGGCCTCCAGCAGCTCCAACTTTTTCCAATCCATCCAGCGCCCGGTCAGCAGAGCCGGCTCCTCCTTCCCCTGTATCCACAGAGCCAGCTCATTGGCTGAGGTGAGATAGGCAAAGGCATTTTCATGAGCGTTTTCCGCCGCCGGTTCTGCCCCTTCTTCCTTTGTACTTCCGCAGGCTGTCAAGGCCAGACACAAGGCCATCAGGAACAGCCATTTTCCTGTTACTCTCATTTTTTCTCCTTTTACTCTATGGGCGTATCTGTCCGTTTCCTTCAATCGTATATTTATAAGAGGTCAGCTCCTTCAGTCCCATGGGCCCTCTGGCGTGAAGCTTCTGAGTACTGATGCCGATCTCCGCTCCAAAGCCAAATTCGAAGCCGTCCGTAAATCTGGTAGAAGCATTCACATAGACACAGGCTGCATCCACCTCATTCAGGAACTTCTCTGCATTCTCCTTATTTTCTGTAATAATTGCCTCCGAATGTTTGGTATTGTACTGATTGATATGGGCAATGGCCTGGCCAATGCTGTCCACCACCTTTATAGAGAGGATGTAGTCCAGATATTCTTTTGCGTAGTCCTCCTCTGCAGCTGCTGACGCATCAGGAAGAATTGCACATACCTTTTCATCTCCCCGCATTTCCACATTTTTTTTCCTCAATGTCTCTGCAAGCTGAGGAAGAAAGCTGTCCTTCACCGCTTCATGGATCACCAGAGACTCACAAGCATTGCAGACACCGATACGCTGGGTCTTAGCATTGATGATAATGGGGATGGCCTTCCCAAAATCTGCATATTCATCGATATAAATATGGCAGTTGCCTGTCCCCGTCTCTATGACAGGAATGGTACTGTTCTCTACTACACTGCGAATCAGTCCCGCTCCCCCTCTGGGAATCAATACATCCACATACTCCTTGAGCTTCATGAACCGGGATGTGACCTGCCTGTCCGTGCTCTCGATCAGCTGAACCGCATCCTCTCCCACCCCGCAGCTCCTTATCGCCTTTCTGAGTGCTGCAGTAATGGCCATATTGGAACTGATAGCATCGCTCCCCCCTTTTAAAATCACGGCATTGCCGGATTTAAAGCAGAGACCGAAGGCATCTGCCGTCACATTTGGCCTGGATTCATAGATGATGCCGATGACCCCCAGGGGAACCCTCCTCTTGCTGATCACCAGTCCGTTTGCCTGGGTTCGGGTCTCCAAAATCTCACCCACCGGATCCTCCAGGGCTGCGATTTGACGCAGCCCCTCTGCCATCGACTCCAGCCTTTCTCCAGTCAGACGCAGACGATCCAGCAGCCCGGGATGCATCCCATTTTCCTCTCCTCTTTTCACATCCTCTGCATTGGCCTCCAATATGGCATCTGCATCACTGAGCAATACCTCTGCGGCTGCCAGCAGCACCTTATTCTTTCCTGCTGCATCCAGTCTCTGCAGCTCATATTTTGCTTCCACTGCCTTCCGGCCCATCCTGTTCAATTCCGTCATGTCAATATACTCCTTTCTATCCTGCATTTCCTCAGACACACAAGTCAGGATACATCATATGGTTGTAACTTTATTTTCTTTACATAAATTCGTCGTTTTTCTGCATACTCTTTATTGTTGTATGTTATGATTTCCACAACATACAGAGGTAGGAGCGGAAATATGGCAAATATGCATATGAGAATTAAAGATCTGCGGGAAAGCCGCCAACTAAAGCAGCATGAAGTAGCCAATTATCTGGGAATTTCCCAGCAGGCTTATTCTTATTATGAATTGGATAAAAGAGAACTTCCCTCCAGACATGTGGTCAATCTGGCCAGGCTCTATCAGGTGACCTCGGATTATATACTGGGCATCGAGGAGGATCAGATGCCTCCCTATAATCTGAATGTGAAATTCACCTCTGACACCTCCTTCAAGGACGTAGTAGTCACTCTCGGAAAGCTGAACAAAAACAACCGTCGGGAAATCGTCAAATATTTATCCTACCTGTCTAGCAGTCAGGAGGAGGAATAATGCACTCTTCCGTTATGACCATATTCGGCTTTTTATCATACCAGCCTGCCGGTACCCAGTCTGTCAGCTGACAGCAGAAGCATATGCCGATGGCCGGAAGTCCCGGATATTTCTCCAGATATCTGTCATAATATCCCTTCCCGTATCCGATCCGGTTTCTTTCCCGGTCAAAAACAGCTCCCGGCATGAGCATCAGCGGAGCTGCTCCTGCCAGCTCCTTCTCCCCAAAGCATTGTCTGCCTGCAGTCCGCGGCTCCCTGATTCCCATATATCCTCTGCAAAGATCCTCCATGGAAAAAATCTGGTAAAACTCCATTTCATCCCCCTGCACTCTGGGACAGAAAACCCCTTTCCCATCCTTCCATGCAGCCTGTATCAGCTCCTCTGTCCCAACCTCACTCTTAAAATTTATATAGGTCAGAATCACTCCGGCTCTCTGATACTGCCCGGTACCCAGCAGCCTTTCCGTAATCCTCCGGCTCTTTTCCTCTCTCTCAGCTGCTGTCAGGGCATCCCTCTTCCTCAAAATACAGTGCCTAATATTTGCCTTTGTGTCCATACTTTTCTCCTAAATTGGTGATGGAACCATCCTTTTCCTGAATATCAATATTGTTCAGCTGCCCTCTCAGGCTGGCTCTTATGCTGGCCACATATTCACTGCGGAGAGCTGCCTGCTCCTTTTTCTCCTCCTCCGTCAGCCCCTGGACCCGGGACTTGTGGTACAGCTCATTGATCCTCCGTATCTTCTTTTCCATACTTTCCATAGCATCCTTCCCCCTGTTAATCACTGTGCATCTTGGCCACAAATTCGGGCAGATCAAAGTAGCTGTCCTTATTTCCCACAAACAGAGTTCCTATGCTCTGGCCATCCAGAATACGGTGCAGTACCTTGATATCCCTGCTGTTGGCAATTACCATATCTATATGGGAGCTGGTGGCTATCCTGGCCGCAATCAGCTTGGTATTCATGCCCCCGGTGCCCACATCACTGCCTGTGGAGGACTTGCCCATCTCCATTAATTCGTCACTGAGCTCCTCCACAGTCTCGATAAATTCCGCTTCCTTATTCTTCCTTGGATCATCCGTATAAAGTCCGTCTATATCCGAAAGCAGGATCAGGAGATCTGCCTCCACCAGGGCTGCTACAATGGCCGAAAGGCTGTCGTTGTCTCCAAACTCGATCTCATAGGTAGCAACCGTATCATTTTCATTCACAATGGGGATCACACCCAGCTTAAACAGCTCTGAAAAGGTGTTATGTGCATTATATCGGTTCAGATTGTCCACGATCGTATTCTTTGTCATCAGTATCTGAGCCGCTACCTGATTGTATTCAGCAAAGAGCTTCTGATAAGTCATCATCAGCCTGGCCTGGCCCACTGCCGCACAGGCCTGTTTTAAGGCAATATGTCCGTTGCCCGGATAACTGATCTCCTCCATATGCACTGCTTTCTTTCCTACGGCGATGGCCCCTGAAGTCACCAGTACCACATCCTTCCCCCGGTTCCGCATATCGCACAGCTCCCTCACCAGGACATCCATCTTGGTATAATCCAGATCTCCTGTTTCCGGATGCTGCAGGGAGGAGGACCCTATCTTTACCACGATCCTCTTCTTATCCTTCAGCCGCTCCCTGAAATGATTCCTGTTACTGCTTATCTTGGTTTCCATTTTTATTCTCCTGTTACTCCTTTATATTCCCGGGCGATCCATTCTGCTGTCCGGATGCCATCCATGGCAGCAGACATGATCCCCCCTGCATAGCCGGCGCCCTCTCCACAGGGATAGATGCCCCTGACCGGGGACTGCCCCTTCTCATCCCGGTGGATCCTTACCGGAGAGGATGTTCTGCTCTCCACACCGGACAGCAGGACATGATCCTCAGCAAATCCCGAAATCACCCTTCCAAACTGCTCCATCCCCTCTACAAAGGCCCGGTTCAGACCGGCCGGCAGGATCTCATGTACGGGAGCAAACTGCCATCTGCCTTTATTCTGTGGGGGATAGCAGGCCGACGGTGCATTCCATTCAGTCTGACCTGGGCTGTGCGCCTCCTCTTTGCCTCCTGCCTTCACCCATTTTTTGAAATCTCCATAATATTCCACCGGAATCCTGCCCTGTCCCAGGGCATAAGCCTTTTCCTCCAGCCTTCTCTGGAAAGCAATGCCTCCTAAGGGATGGCTACTGCCAAAGTCCCCGGGTGTTACAGACACGATCACTGCGCTGTTGGCATTTTTCCCATCCCGGCCGCTGTAGCTCATCCCATTGACTGCCAGCCTGCCCTCCTCGGAGGAGGCATCTGCCACATAGCCTCCGGGACACATACAGAAGGTATAGACCCCCCTGCCCTCTGTAGTCTGTGCCGTCAGCTTGTAGGAGGCCGGAGGCAGATCCGGTGCTGCCTGCCTGCCGTACTGGGACAGGTCGATCAGCCTCTGGGGATGCTCTACTCTGAGCCCAACTGCAAAGGCCTTTGCTTCCATAGGCACCTGCCTTTCATGCAGCATCTCAAAGGTATCCCTGGCACTGTGTCCTATGGCCAGCACAACCACATCAGCAGGGATGCAGGCAGTCTCCGTCACCACGCCTCCTACCCTGCCGTTTTCCACCAGAATATCCTTCACCCTGGTATTAAAATGCACCTCTCCGCCGTATTGAAGAATGGCCTGGCGGATATTTTTCACCACAGGCACCAGAATATCCGTACCTATATGAGGCTTTCCATCGGAGAGAATACTTTCAGGTGCCCCTGCCTTGACAAAGATGGACAACACCTCTCTGTTTTTTCCATCCTTATCCCTGATCAGGGTATTCAGTTTTCCATCGGAGAAGGTACCGGCCCCTCCCTCTCCAAACTGCACATTACACTCCGGATTCAGCCTGCCTGTCTGCCAGAAGCTCTCCACCTCCCTGCAGCGATCCTCCACCTCCATGCCCCGCTCCAACAGAATGGGGCGATATCCGTGGAGAGCCAGCATATAGCCGCAGAACAGCCCGGCAGGCCCCGTTCCCACAATCACCGGCCTGTGGGCCAGGAGGCTGCTGCCCGGTTTGGGAAAACGGTATCTGACAGGCTCCTCCAGCCTGACTCTGGAACTGCCGCTGCGCTTTACTGCAGCAGCCTCCTTCAGCCCGCTCACATCCACCGTATAGCTGTAATAAATCTCCGGCTTTCTTCTGGCATCTATGGCACGCCTGACAACCTCATAATGAAAGCTCTCCTCTCTGCGCAGCTTCAAAATCTTTCTTATCTTCTTTTCCAGACATTCCGGCTTCTCCTCCGGCCTCAGCCTGATCTGGGTAATCCGAATCATCCTGTCTCCCTGCTCCTTTCCTGTGCCACCCATGCAGACTAATGCTTCCGGGCCTTCCTCAGGGCCGCGCTCTGTCCCGCGATCCAGCCGCTGGTCCAGGCCCACTGCAGATTATAGCCTCCGCATCTGCCATCCACATCCAGTACCTCTCCTGCAAAATAAATCCCCGGCATTTTCATGGAATCCAAGTTCTTTCCAATCTCTGACAGATCTACACCGCCTGCTGTAACCTGGGCATTTTCAAAGGAATTGGCCGCGGATACATGAACCTGCAGTTCTCTGTAGGAATACAAAAGCTTCTTCATTCTCCTGATTCCTGCCCTCTCCACTGTCTCTGAGGGCTTTAAGCCGGCCTGTCTGAGCATCAGAAGGTTCAGCTTTTTGTTGGCCATTCCCAGCAAAAATTCCTCTATAGTCCTGTCCCTGCCCTGATGCAGCCTCCTTGCACAGAATGCCTCAAAATCCTGCCGCTCCATCTGAGGGAGCAAATCTATGTAAACCGTTACCCTTTCTTTTCTTTTCAGATGGCAGGCCGCAGTACGGCTCAGCTGGAAAACAGGGATCCCCGAGATCCCATAATCCGTAAACTGCAGCTCGCCTCTTTCCTCCTGCAGCACCCTATGCCTGGCTTCCTCTTCCGTGCAAAGCCTGAGCACGGCCTCACATCTTACCCCGGCTATGGACTGAAAGAAGCCATCGCTGCACCTTAGCTGTACCAGGGCCGGAACCACAGGTACGATGCGGTGTCCCAGTGCCTTTGCCAGCAGATATCCGCTCCCATCCGAACCGGTCCGGGGAGCGGCACAGCCTCCGCAGGCGATGATCACAGCCTCGTACTCCCCCTGATCCCTGCCCGGGCACACACGGAACCTTCCTGTTTCAGGGCTTCTGGAAATCTCCTTTACCTCTGTGGAAAGGAGGATTTCCACCTGCTGCCCTGCCAGCTCCAGCCTGAGCAGATCCAGCAGGGTAGAGGCCTGCTCCGACCAGGGATAGAGATAACCCTGCTTATCCTTTACCAGCATGCCGGCAGCCTCAAAAAATCGCACCGTATCCTCCATAGAAAACCGGTCAAAATATCCCTTCAGCCTTCTTTGGTCCCCATGATAATATTCTACGGAAAAATCCCGGTTGCTGAAATTGCATTTGCCATTCCCGGTGGCCAGTATCTTTTTTCCTACCCGGTCATTCTTTTCAAAAACGGTCACCTGGGCGCCGCTTCGCGCAGCTGCCACTGCTGCCATCATCCCGGCTGCGCCGCCGCCGATCACTGCTACCCTACCCACTGCCTTCTCCCTCTCCTGTGCTTATAATCATTTTCATTTTACCATTTTGCCCTCCTGCTGGCAAGCATGGAAACATAGGTCCAGAGAGTGCTGACATGCGGGGCATCAGCTGGAGTAGGACTCCAGGAAATTATACAGTTCCTCCTCCGTTGCCACATATTTCTTCTGTATAATTTCCTGCTTCAGCTCATCCGGAAGGGAATCCAGCATAATGTTGGTATTCATATAGACAGTTTTCAGGTCATCACAGTACACCACCACGCAGTTCTGTTGATTGACCAGATAAAAGCTGGTACAGGCCTCCTCATAGATATAGCTCTTGCGAATGGCCACCTTTTCCCTGGAAAAAGAAATCACCTCTACACTCACGAATCCCAGCTCCTGATCCTTGAGGGAGGGGGAAAGCTGATACAGCTCCATCTCCTTCACAAAGGCCTGCCTATCCATTCCTATATATTTATCGGGTATCTTCCAGCTTGTTTCCACTGCAGTATTCCTTTTCAAATCTACCTCTTCAATGATATACCTGGTGTCTGCATGAATGGTCTGCTCCTCCTCCAGGGCCGTGGGAATCACCTGCATCTCCCTGCTGATGCCGCTGCCTTCCTCCTCCGGCTGCTGGGCCTGGTGCTCCAGCTCTGCCTCCGACCTCCCGGGATAAAATTCCTCCTGCATCCTCATATGAGAATAAAAGCCCAGGGCATACATTCCCATAGACAGGATAAAAAAAAGACTGATACGCTTTACAAATTTCATCTTGCCTCTCCTTTGTAAACAGTATCAGCCAAAAACCACAAAATTATACTTACATAAGACGCAGCCTTTCTGCTATGGCTATGACAGCCTTTCCTCCCGGCATCTCCTCCAGCTCTTCCTTATTCAGTCCCTTTAGCATCACCAGCACCAGAAGGTAGAGAATAAGGCAGGCCGTCAGACAAACCAGCAGAGTCACCAGATTTCCTGCCGCCTTAAGCAAAAGCCCGGAAAGCAGCATGCCCACTGCCCCTGAGACGCCGGCTGCTATAACAGTTATCCCAAGAGTACGTATCCATTCCTGCCTGTACTTGGTAATCCTTGCCACTGCCGCCCAGCTAAAAATGCAGTTGGCCAGCCAGAATACCAGAGTGCCTGCCACTACCGCCAGGATCCCCAGCCCGGTATAATTCAGCAGCAGGGTCAAAACCGCCAGATGCAGCAGAAAAGCCGCCAACGCCCCCGGAATCACCAGCCAGATTTTTCTGATCCTCTGCAGAATGCCCATAAAGAAATAAGAAAAGGAAAAAAATACAATCACTCCACTGCCGGCCTGAATCATCCTCACTGCCGTAGCCCTGTCCCCCGAAAAAAGCAGCCCCGCTGCCGGGTCAGCCAGTACTGCTGTCAGTACCGCAGCAGGTACGGAAAACACTGCCAGTGCATGTATGCTGCGGTTCATCCTTCTGCGGACTTCTCCTCCATCTTCCCTTTCAAAGGACTGCACAATGCCGGAAAGTCCCGGCACACAGACCCGGGCACACAGAAGGGCTGACACGCCGATCATGACACTGTATTTACCGTAGTATACTCCCCAGAGAGCCGCACCGCTGCCGCCTGAATTCTTGACATGGATGACATGATAAAAAATGCTCTGATCTGCCAGGCCATTTATATGATAAAGCAGGGCGCACAAAAGGTAGGGAAGAGCCGTAGACAGCAGTATGGCTGCCACCCTTCCTCCAGTCTCCTGATTCTTCGTGCTGTCCTGCAGAAGCTGCTTCCTGAAGGAAGCCCCATATACCATATGAATAAGCACCAAATGAAGCACTGCCAGTGCACAGGCGGCAGATATGCCCAGCACTGCCCCCATGGCTCCGTAGGCCCCGGCATATTCTTCAGCTTTCAGCAGAGCAGCCACCTTCAGGCCATAGCGGTGCATCATGGAGGCACCGATCAGACAGGCTGCTGCCATCATCAGCTTTTCCAGCGCCCTGGAATGAAGAATGGGAGCCATCCTGCCCATTCCCTGAAAATAGCCCCTCAGCACACCCAGGACTGCAGAGAAACAGACGGCAGGCGCTGCTGCCGCTATCGCCAGATATCCCTTATGTTCCGCTATCACAGTCCCTGCAATCCATTCAGCGCCAAAAAAAATGGCTGCCGCCGCAGCAGCACCTGACACCGATGCCAGCAGCATGCCGATTTTGTATACCTGACGGGCACTCCTGAACTGCTCCCTCTTTATCCTGTATTTCACCATCACAGCCACAGCCTTGGAAAATCCATAGGAGATCGTTATGCCCACTGCTGTAAATACTTCGATTCCTGCCGCCAGAAAGCCCAGTCCCTTATCTCCGATGATATGGCCCAGGGGAATACGAAGCAGCAGGACAATCAGACAGGCCATCAGCCCATTTCCTGTCACCCACTCTTTTCTTTTGCTTCTGCCGCCCCTTTTACCTCTTGTTCCCTGCTTCATAGCTCTCTTGTTCCTCTTGTTAATTTTTGATTCAGTCCCTGGTGATCCCCAGCTCTTCCAATATCCGGCCCTGCTTTTTTTCCATGAGGGCAGCCTCCTCCTCTTCCATATGGTCATAGCCGCATAGATGGAGCATGCTATGGGCTATCAGGAAAGCAAATTCCCGGAGTTCACTGTGCCCGTATTCCCTGGCCTGTTCCCTCACCCTGTCTGCAGACAGAAGGATATCTCCCAGGATCAGCTCCCCGCTGTCAGGATCAAAGCAGCCTGCTGCCTCTTCCTCCGCCCGGTCAAACCCTGCCCTCTCTCCATAATCTATATTGGGAAAAGAAAGGACATCCGTGGCCCTGTCGATTCCCCTGTGCTCCCTGTTGTACTCCCTGATCCGGGCATCGTCGGTAACCAGCACATTAACCGTTGTCTCATAGGGACAGCCCTCACTCTCAAGAACTGCCTCTGCCACCCTTTCAACCGTCTCCTCTATGGAAAAGGAAAACTCTGCTCCCGACTCATTTTCCACATAAAAACTCATAGCCTGTCCTCCGTCTATCTGCCTTTAAAGCCCCTGGCATTTCCTCTCTCCCGGCCGTTCCTCTCTCTGGGCTGTCCCTGCTGCCGGGACTTTTCATAGTCATCATAGGCTTTTACGATCCTCTGCACCAGAGGGTGTCTCACCACATCCTTGCTGGTAAGCTGGCAAAAGGCGATATCCTCCACTCCGGAGAGTACCCTCACTGCCACATCCAGCCCTGATTTTACATCCGGGGCCAGATCCTTCTGAGAGGCATCCCCTGTAACGATGACCTTGGAGCCAAAGCCGATTCTGGTGAGGAACATCTTCATCTGGGCAGGCGTAGTATTCTGGGCCTCATCCAGAATAATATAGGCATTGTCCAGAGTCCTTCCCCTCATATAGGCCAGAGGCGCCACCTCAATCAGGCCCTTTTCCATATTCTTCATAAAGCTGTCCGCCCCCATGATCTGATAGAGGGCATCATAGAGTGGCCTCAGATAAGGGTCTACCTTGCTCTGCAGATCACCGGGCAAAAATCCCAGCTTCTCCCCCGCTTCAATGGCCGGCCTGGTGAGAATAATCCGTCCAACCTCCTCCTTCTTAAAGGCAGTGATCGCCATGGCCATGGCCAGGTAGGTCTTTCCCGTACCTGCCGGACCCATGCCAAAGACGACCATGCTGCTCCTGATCGCATCCACGTACTGCTTCTGGCCCAAGGTCTTGGGCTTAATGGGCTTGCCGCTCACCGTATGGCAGATACAGTCGCTGTCTATCTCTATCAAAATATCATCCTTATCTTCCATCTCCATCGTTATGGCATAATCCACGCTCTGCTCCTGGATTATATTCCCCCTCCTTGACAATTCTACCAGCTGTCTCACAATGTTCTCAGCCCGCCTTACCTGCTGCTCCCGGCCGGTAAGCTTTACGGCACCGTCCCTGTCTACTATCTTTACATCCAGATCCCTTTCAATCTTTCTGATGTAATTGTCATACTGGCCAAAGATGTTCTGCATGTGCTCTGCAGGCACATCGATCCGGCATTCCACCAACTCCATCTGTCAATCCTCTCGCCCTTCCTGCAATCCTGCTACTCCGACACATTCCCTGCTCCGTCTTCCGTCTCATCGGTCTGGGGCTTTGGAAGCTCTGTATCCTCAGGAACAATCGGAACTCTGGCACCGGTCTTCTCCACAATCTGAAAATCCATGTTCATCCTCCACCTGTTACCGACCTTATTTATTGTAACATTTTTTTTCATTATTTGTACCCCCTTTTCCTTTAAATCTGCCATAAAATTTATTAATTTCTCAGAAAATATTTTTTTTACTTCCTCTTTGGTGTAAATATTATCTCTGACCACATATTCCCTGTTTATTCTGCTCCCATAATAGAGGGGCAGATAAAAATTGTCCAGCAGCCTCACCTGCTTTTTATCTGTTACCCTGTCATAATTTTCATACCTCACCCTTCCCAGACGCAGTACCAGTTCCTTATCCAGAACCCCCAAAAGAACCTCCTTCTTTTCCTCCCCCGTATATTCCTTCTGCTCATAGGAAAGAGGAAGCTCCTCCCCTGCAAGCAGCCGGCGGCTGATAAACACATCTGCATCTGCCTGATAAAACTGATACTTCCTGATGGTGGCGTCTTCGTTATATACGGGTACCATACCGGTTACCAGAACATCCCCCTTCTTCACATCCATGCCCACAGACACCTGGGGAATGCCCTTCCTGGTGACCATACCTACCACCGTCCCATCCTCCTGCGCCACCAGATCAGAGCCGCTGCCGCTGTCCTCTGCCGGCCGGCCCACCCCCTTCTGCGCCCCGGCCTCATCTCTGCCGCCGGTATCCACCTCATTTTCCTTGATCTGGATCTCCAGCCTGGTTCCTTTGATCCGGGCCGAGGTCCAGGTCACAATGCCAAAGGACTGCCGGATACTTTTCTCCAGCTGCTCAATGTCCACCTTCCCCCGCTTCATACCCACATAGATATGATTTTCCTCCAAAAAATCCATGAATACATCCCGGGAAATGGCATAATTCCCGTTCAGCTCTACGGCCCAGATAAAAGTGGACATCCACATCCAGAAGACAAAGCTTCCCACAAGTCCCAGAAGAAATATCTTTCTGCGCTTTAATCCGGGCACAAAAAAAGGCAGTCCACAACGCTTTTGTATGGCCACCCTGGTTCCTGTCTTTTTTACGATGGGCTTCAGTCTGCGGAAGCCGCCCACTGTGATGCACATCGTGTAATATTCTCCATGATTTCTGATATCCCACAGGAGGATATCATGGTTGCTGCACAGGTTCATAAGCCGTTCCGGCGAATAGCCCCATACCCTGATACAGACATATCCCTTTAGATATTGTATAAACTGAAGCATACTGATCCCCATGCCTTTCTTCCGGACTGCATTCCCTGCTACGAATTATGATAGCGGATGGATTCAATGCAGCCGCTGATCTTCATATCCTCATTGGTATAGTAATCGATGGACAGCCGCTTCCCCAGGATACTGATCTGGCAGGTCTTTCCCTGCAAAATCACGGACTCCTGAGAATACTCCAATATCCCCCTGTAGTTTTCTACAAAGGCATCCGTATTTCCCGTAACAGTTACGATGGATGCCCCCAGCACGGAATCCTTGGGGAGCTTTAAGGATTCCACAATAATTTCCTTCTTTTTTTCCAGCTTCTGCCTGCCGGAGGCTTTATTTTGGGTTTTGTGGATTTTACTGTTTCTGATCATGGAACAGTATATGTGGGCAGACTGAAAAAAATGCTATTTATGATATGGCTCTCCATGGATCATCCTGCAGCCTCTGTAAATCTGCTCTGCCAGGATAACCCGCATCAGCTGATGGGGAAAGGTCATAGGGGAAAAGCTTAAGCTTTCGTCTGCCCGGCGGCTCACACTTTCATGCAGTCCCAGGGAGCCGCCGATGATAAACTGGATATTGCTCCTTCCATAGGTAGTCAGCTTTTCCAGCTTGTCGGCAAAGGCCGGGGAATCCATCTGTTTTCCCCGGATCTCCAGGGAAATCACATAGGCGTCCTCATGCACATGCCTGAGGATACGGCCGGCCTCCTTCTCCAGGATCCGCTCCCTTACCCCTTCCCCGGCTCCATCCGGTGTCCTTTCATCCTCTACCTCTATGATTTGAAAGCGGCAGTATCTGCTCAGCCTCCTGGCATACTCAGCCACTGCCTCCCGGTAAAATTTCTCTTTGATTTTCCCTACTGCAATAATCGTAACTTTCATTTTATTTCTTTCACTTTACCGGGGAGATCAGCCCATCCACACCAGCATTTTTATTTTCCTTTTCGTAGATCCACTGATAATTGTCCTTGTTCTTAAGCTCCACGATCACCGGATACCGCCCCTGCTGATCCTTGTCTCCAAGAGGCTCCCATACTCCCTGACGGGCCGTGCCGCTCCACTCCTTCACGTTGCCCCCGCTGTAGTAATTGGTGATGTAAATTTCGCCGTCATAAAGCCCATCCCGGAAGCTGCCGATAAAATTCCGATTATAGCCTTCCTCTTTTTCAAGATTTTCTTCTACAAAATCATAGTGCTCAGCCCCTTCCCCATTGGGCAGGTCACCGTCCCATTCCCCGGAATAGCTGTGCAGGAGATAGAGACCGTCGGCAGCTCCCTCCTCATACACATAATATTTTATCCACATGCCGCTGCCGCTTCTGACTCCATCCTCCCAGTCACCATAGTAATACTGGTTGTCCGCATATATGGCAAGTCCCTTTCCGTGCGGCTGGTTCCTGCTGTCTGTGTCCCCCATATAATAAAACCTTGTAGTGCCTGCCAGCAGTCCGGAGGCCTCCAGATACCTGGGCAGATGGGCCAGATCCCCCACTGCCTCCATATTCCCTGCCTCCCAGTAGCCCTTCATCTCTGACAGAATCCTGGCCAGGTCCAGCCCGGACTCTGCGGCTGCTCTCTCAGGATCTGCTCCGCCTGCTTCCTGTAACCTCTCCTGCTCCCCGGAGGCCTGCGCTGCCTGCTTCCTGTCTCCCATCCTCCGGAATTCTTCCCCGTCCTCCTCTGCACCGCCTGCGTATTCCATAATCTCCGCCTGCAGCCTACTCTGGCTGTCCTCTTCCTTTCGGCTGCCGCCAACTCCCAGAAAAATGCCGATACCCGCAGCGGTAAGCAGCATAACCATCCCGATGGCCGCTATGGCTGATCTTTCCTTTTTGTTGTCATCTGTCATAATGAAAAACATGCTCCTTTCAAAGTCCGGAGACTTTCACCCAGCCTTAGTAATCCAGACAAACTCTGTCACAGGTCACTTCTTTGATATAACAGGCCGCCTCCACATGAGCCGGATGCTGCTGATATGCCTCCAGTGCCTCTGCCGATTCAAAAACCGAAATCAGCCCCAGGTCTTTATTGCCGGAGGGCAGCCCTTCTGTCACTACCTCCAGAGAAATGATGCCCTCCGCTGCCTCCCTGACTGCCATCAGCTTCTCCCTGATGCGCGCCGCGGCCTCCTTCCTTTCCCGGTCATTGAGCTCCTCTTTTAAATTCCACAAAACAATATGATGTACCATTTCTATATCCATCCTCCTTTCAAAGCAGGCCCTTCTGCACTGCCTGGCAGACACCATCCATGTGGGCCGCAAAACACAGAGGACTGCCCACTGCCCTCCATTGGCCGTGCGGCAGCCCCGCTGATGAAATCTATTGATTGCTCAGATATTCATGAATTCCCTTTGCTCCGGCCTTTCCCGCACCCATGGCAAGAATCACCGTGGCTGCTCCTGTAACCGCATCGCCTCCGGCAAACACCCCTTCCTTGGAGGTTCTGCCGAACTCCTCATCGGCAACGATACACTGACGTTTGTTTATCTCCAGCCCCTCTGTGGTAGAGGAGATCAAAGGATTTGGTGAGGTTCCCAGGGACATGATCACTGTGTCAACCTCCATCACAAACTGGGAATCCGGCTTTACAACAGGCCTTCTTCTGCCTGACTCATCCGGCTCACCCAATTCCATTTTCACGCATTTCATCCCCTTTACCCAGCCGTTTTCATCGGCCAGAATCTCTACCGGATTGGTCAGCAGATCAAAAATGATGCCCTCCTCCTTGGCATGATGGACTTCCTCCAGTCTGGCAGGAAGCTCTTCCTCACTCCTTCTGTATACAATATGCACCTCAGCACCCATCCTCAGAGCCGTCCTTGCTGCATCCATAGCCACATTTCCGCCGCCGATCACCGCCACCTTTTTCCCTCTGGAAATCGGCGTGTTGGAGGCCTCATCAAATGCTTTCATCAGATTGCTCCTGGTGAGATACTCATTGGCAGAGAATACTCCGTTTGCCTGCTCTCCGGGAATCCCCATAAACTTGGGCAGTCCCGCACCGGAACCGATGAATACAGCATCGAAGCCTTCCTCCTCCAGCAGCTCATCAATGGTAACAGACTGGCCAACCACCACATTCAGCTCTATCTTCACGCCAAGGGATTTCACATTTTCAATTTCCTTGGCCACCACATCCTCCTTGGGAAGCCGAAACTCTGGGATACCATAGACCAGTACACCTCCCGGCTCATGAAGGGCCTCAAAGACAGTGACCTCATATCCCATTCTGGCCAGATCGCCGGCACAGGTAAGCCCTGCCGGACCGGAACCGATGACGGCGACCCTTCTGCCATTTTTCTCTGCAGCCCCGGCAGGCCTGATGCCCTTCTCCCTGGCCCAATCCGCCACAAAGCGCTCCAGATTGCCGATGGATATCGGTTCTCCCTTGATCCCCCGAATACACTGTCCCTCACACTGCGTTTCCTGGGGACAGACTCTTCCGCACACAGCAGGCAATGCACTGGACTGGCTGATCACCTGATAGGCCGCCTCCATGTCCCCTTCCTTTACCTTCTCAATAAAGGCCGGAATATTGATGGCAACCGGACAGCCCTGTATGCACTTGGCATTCTTGCAGTTTATGCATCTGGCAGCCTCCTCCATTGCCTCTTCTTTATTATATCCTAAGCTTACTTCCTCAAAATTGGCAGCCCGCACCTGTGGGTCCTGTGCCCGTGCGGGTATCTTCTTTAATACGTCCATTCCATCCTCCGTTCTAAAATCCTGCAGCTCCGTACCTTGCAGTCCTGCTGTAATCTTTATTCGCTGCACTGTCCGCAGCCGCCATGATGAGTCTCGCCTTCCTGTTCCCTCAAGACTGCTTTGCCCTCTGCCGTCCTGTACATCTGCTGACGCTTCAGGGCCTGATCAAAATCCACCTTGTGTCCATCAAATTCAGGACCATCTACACAAGCAAATTTTACCTCGCCTCCCACCGTCACACGGCAGGCGCCGCACATGCCTGTGCCGTCTACCATGATCGGATTCAGGCTTACAATCGTGGGGATATTCAGCTCCTGCGTCAGCAGGGAAACAAATTTCATCATGATCATAGGACCAATGGCCACACACAAATCATAATGCCTGCCTTCTTCTACAAGATCCTTGATGGTCTGCGTCACCATGCCGCTTCTTCCATAGGAACCGTCATCTGTGGTTATGTACAGGTTGCCGGCTGCTTCTCCCATCTCTTTCTCCAGAATCAGCAGATCCCGAGTCTTGGCTCCCACGATGACATCCGCCTGGATCCCATGCTCCTTCAGCCACTTGACCTGAGGATAGACAGGGGCTGTACCCAGTCCGCCGGCAACAAAGAGAATGCTTTTCTTTTTCAGCTCATCTATGGGTTCATTGACAAACTCCGAAGGACGCCCCAGAGGCCCTACAAAGTCATGGAAGCTGTCTCCCGTCTTCAGCCTTGCCATCCTCATGGTCTCAGCGCCTACCACCTGAAGCACAATGGTTATACTTCCCTTCTCTCTGTCATAGTCGCAGATGGTCAGAGGGATCCTCTCCCCCTCCTCATCCAGTCTGACGATAACAAACTGTCCCGGCTGGCATCTTTTTGCCACACGCTTTGCCTCAACTTCCATAAGATAAATATTGGTAGTCAGTTCTCTTGCCTCTAAAATCTTGTACATTTTGATTACTATACTCCTTCCTGTATACCAGACAATGCCCACACTTCACTATGTTAAAGCCATACCTAAATATAATACTGGAAAACCCCTCAAAACGCAACTTAATTATCAAAAATTCTCATTTTACAGCCATAGTCATTCGATCTTTGCCAAAGCTGCCTTACCCGCCTCATCATAGATGATACGCCAGGGACTGCCGTCCTGAAGGCTCACCCCATAGATCCGCTCCGTTCTGGTCTGTATGCCGGCGGCATCCTCATAATACTCATAGATCACATAGTAGTCTCCGCTGTTTTCCATGCGGACAACAGCATTATATTTATATACATTGTGCCCGCCCATACCGCGCATATTCCCATTCTCATCCAGAAGTATATCGGCTTCGATCAGAGCCTGCTTTACATTGGCTATGGCCTCCTCTGTGGTAATCTGCGTCTGCAGCATCAGCGTATAGGTACGGGTGGTGACATTGCTGGAAATTCCCTCCGGACTGATGGCCACAAACTTATAAACAGACGTTCCCAAAGGCATGGAAAGGGGGCCGGTATAGGCAAAGCTGTCCGCTGTAGGCTGTGTGCCGTCAGTGGTATAGTAGATACTGCAGTCCTCCGACGCTGTCACCTCTATCTTTTTCGGTTCATGATATTCTCCGCTGTATACAGATACCTCAGGTGCCGAAGGCTCCGGCAGATCTATCGTATATGTATGGGAAACCATATCGCTTACTATCCCATAGTCGTTGACAAAGTAAGCCGTCACCGTATAGGTTCCGGTCTCCAGGAATATGGGGGCAGTATAGATCCGGCTGCTCTCATCCGGAATGGTTCCGTCCAGGGTATAATATATTTTCCCCCCGGTGTTGGCACTCAGCTTCAGGGGCAGAACCTCCTCATAGCTTCCTCCCACATAGCTGAATTCGGGCGCCTTGGCCATATACTGCTGGAATCTGCTGACGATTGCCTCCCGCCCGCAGTCCAGAAGGAGTGCATTGATGGCCTGGTAGTTTCCTTCCTCTTTATAAATAGATATGGCTTTTTCATATGCACTCTCCACAGCCATTTCCCCATACTTCCCATCTGCCTGTATCATTCCCTCCAAGATCTGCAGGGCTGTATCATACTCCTCCTGAATATAGTAATAATCTGCCATCAGGAACAAAATGTCCGCATCCTCCTCTTTCAGATTATGAGCCTTTACCAGATAGCTGATGGCCTGGGTATATTTCTCGGAGGCCGCAGCCTTCTTTGCCCTCTCTACCTGATAGGTGACAGAGCAGGTATGGTACAGGCCGATTCCCGCCAGACCGAGAGCCAGGAGCAGGCCGGCGCAGACCAGATACAGCCTCCTTCTCCCGGGCTTCTTATTATGTTCCGATTTTTCTTTATTTTCTATTTTTTCTTTATTTTCTGTTTCATCCTCCTGCCCGCCCGGTAATGCCTCCTCTGAAGGCAGGCCGCTAAAAAGAGCAGACAGGGTGTCATCCATCTCTTTCTCTATCTCCGGCTCAAAATCCGGTACGATCCGGATCTCTTCCCCACAGCTGTCACAATACAGATGCCCCTCTTCCATTTCACATCCGCATCTTGGACATTTCATATAAATCACCACACCTGTCTATTCCTGAAGTTTTACAGATTCTACACAATTATGCATCAGCATCGCTATGGTCATGGGACCTACCCCGCCCGGAACGGGCGTGATAGCGCTGCACAGAGGAGCTACCTCCTCATAGTCTACATCCCCGCACAGCTTACCGCCTTCACTGCGGTGGATGCCTACGTCGATGACCACTGCTCCTTCTTTTATATACTCCTTCGTGATCATCCTGGGTCTTCCTACTGCTGCCACCAGAATATCCGCCCTCTTGGTCACAGCCATCAGGTCCTCGGTCCTGGAATGGGCTACCGTCACGGTCCCATTTTCCCGCAGCAGAAGCAAAGCCATGGGTTTGCCCACAATATTGCTCCTGCCTATGACTACACATTCCTTTCCCGCAATCTCTATGCCGGAGCGCTTCAGAAGCTGGATGATCCCGGCCGGTGTACAGGACACGAAGCCCGGCTGGCCAATGCACAGCGCTCCTACGTTCCGGGGATGGAAACCGTCCACATCCTTGGCGGGATGGATGGCGCCGATCACCTTGTCCTCACAGATATGGGCAGGCAGCGGAAGTTGCACCAGTATACCGTTTACATCCTTTCTATCATTCAGTCGGGCGATCAGCGTCAGAAGCTCCTCCTCTGTAGTCTCCTCTGCCAGCTCATAGGCCAGGGAACGGATACCTATGTATTCGCAGGCCCTCTTCTTATTGCCCACATAGACGCTGGAAGCCGGATCGTTCCCTACCTGGATGACCGCCAGAGTCACCTCTATGCCTTCCTCCTTCATAGCTGCTGCCTTTTCCTTCAATTCATCCTTAATCTGCGCTGAGATCGCCTTTCCATCTATTATTTGGGGCATCCTCTTTCCCATCCTTTCTTATCCGAATTGTTTATCCCGACTCTTTCCCCTTCTAAAATAATCCGGTAATGACTCCCTCTTCATTTACGTCTATCCTCAGGGCTGCAGGTTCCTTGGGCAGTCCGGGCATTGTCATTACCGCACCCGTAAGCACCACTACGAAGCCTGCACCGGCAGATACATAGGCTTCTCTCACATTCAGTGTAAAGCCCTCCGGCCTGCCCAGCAGCGACGCATCATCAGAGAGCGAATACTGGGTCTTGGCCATGCACACCGGCAGGCTGCCAAAGCCCATAGCCTCCAGCTTCTCCAGCTGCTTTGCCGCTGCAGCACCATAGCTCACCCCGCCGGCCCCATAGATTTCTTTGGCTACAGCCTCAATTTTTTCCCTCAGCGGCATATGATCTTCATACAAAGGCTTGAAATGGCTTTCCTTGGTCTCCAGGGTGTGCAATACCTTCTCTGCCAGGGCGATACCGCCCTCTCCTCCCTTTTCCCACACCTCGGAAACAGCAAATTCACAGTTTCTCTCCTGACAGAAATTCTGCACATATCGAATCTCCGCCTCTGTATCCGTAAGAAAGGAATTGAGGGTAACGACTACCGGAACTCCATACTTCTGCAGGTTTTCGATATGCTTCTCCAGGTTGGCAATTCCCCTCTCCAGGGCCCCCGGGTTCTCCTTGCCCAGATCAGCCTTAGCCACCCCTCCGTTATATTTCAGCGCCCGGATGGTGGCTACCAGTACAGCCACATCCGGCTTTAAGCCTGCGATACGGCATTTGATGTCAAAAAACTTCTCGGCTCCCAGATCCGCCCCGAAGCCTGCTTCCGTGATCACATAATCTGCCATCTTGAGAGCAGCCTTTGTAGCCCTCACCGAATTGCAGCCATGGGCAATATTGGCAAAGGGGCCTCCATGAACCAGAGCCGGAGTATGCTCCAGTGTCTGGATCAGGTTCGGCTTCAGGGCATCCTTCAAAAGCGCTGCCATGGCACCCACAGCCTGCAGATCCGCAGCAGTCACCGGTTCCCCCTGATAATTATAGGCTGCCACTATTCTGCCCAGCCTCTTCTTCATATCCTCCATATTCTCTGCCAGACACAGGATCGCCATGATCTCGGAAGCCACGGTGATGACAAAATGATCTTCCCTTACGGTTCCGTCGGCCTTGCTGCCCAGACCCACCACCACATTGCGCAGCACCCGGTCATTGATATCTAGGCATCTTTTCCACACCACCTGCCTGGGATCTATGCCCAGTGCATTGCCCTGCTGGATGTGGTTATCCAGCATCGCTGCAAGCAGATTGTTGGCGGATGTGATGGCATGGAAATCACCGGTAAAATGGAGGTTCAGATCCTCCATGGGAACCACCTGTGCATAGCCTCCCCCCGCTGCACCGCCCTTTACACCAAAGCAGGGTCCCAGAGAGGGCTCCCTCAGGGCAATGACAGCCTTCTTTCCCAGCCTGCCAAGGGCCTGCCCCAGCCCTACACTGGTAGTGGTTTTTCCCTCTCCCGCAGGAGTAGGATTGATGGCAGTGACCAGTACCAGACGGCCATCCGGCCTTCCTTTCATCCTCTCCAGACATTCCTCCGATATCTTTGCCTTATATCTTCCATATAATTCTAGGTCACCAGCCTCTATCTGCAGCCTCTCCGCCACCTCTGTAATCGGCTCCATTACAGCCTCCTGTGCGATTTGGATATCTGTCTTCATCCTCCATTTCCTTTCCTTATGCATCAGTCATTCCTTATCCGTTACCTGTCTACACTTCTTCTTCAATCAGCTGTTCAAACTGCTCCATACTCATCAATACCTTCCTGGGCTTGGTTCCTTCCTCCTCGCCCACCACGCCTGCCTCACAGAGCTGATCCATGATGCGTGCAGCCCGGTTAAAGCCGATCTTGAAGACCCGCTGCAGCATACCTATGGATGCCTTATCCTTATCAATGATAAACTTACCGGCCTCCGTAAAATACTGATCCCTGCTACCCTCCGTCCCTCCTGCAGATGAACCGCCTGCGGTGCTCTGTATCCGCTCCTCCACATCCCGGCTGTAGACGTTGCCGATGGCCTGATTCTTCAGGAAATCCACTACATCCGATACCTCTGAGTCAGAGACAAAGGAGCCCTGTACCCTGGCTGGCTTGGAATAGCCCTGAGGGTAGAAAAGCATATCACCCTTACCCAGTAGCTTTTCTGCACCGTTCATATCCAAAATTGTTCTGGAGTCCACCCCGCTGGATACGGCGAAAGCCACACGGCTGGGCATATTCGCCTTGATCAGCCCGGTGATGACATCCACCGACGGTCTCTGGGTAGCAATGATCAGATGGATGCCTGCCGCCCTTGCCAGCTGTGCCAGACGGCAGATCGAGGCCTCCACCTCACCCGGGGCTACCATCATCAGATCCGCCAGCTCATCTACGATAATGACTATCTGAGGCATCCGGGCAGGCACATTTTCCTCTCCGGCAGCTCTTCGTTTCTCAGCCGCCTGGTTGAAGCCCTTCAGATCTCTTACATTGTATTCTGCAAACTGTCTGTAACGTTCTTCCATCTCCGTTACTCCCCAGTGGAGCGCTGCTGCCGCCTTTTTAGGATCCGTCACCACCGGAATGAGCAGATGGGGAATCCCATTGTATACACTCAGCTCCACCACCTTGGGATCTATCATGATCAGCTTCACCTCAGAGGGATCCGCCTTATAAAGAATACTCATAATCAGGGTATTGATGCATACGGATTTTCCTGAACCTGTGGAGCCGGCAATCAGCATATGGGGCATCCTGGCGATGTCTGCCACCACCGTCTTGCCGCCGATATCCTTTCCTACCGCAAAAGCCAGTCTGGAGGGAAATTCCTGAAATTCCCGGGATTCCAGAAGATCCCGCAGGGCCACCATGGAATTTTCCTTATTAGGCACCTCTATCCCAACAGCCGCCTTTCCCGGAATGGGTGCTTCGATCCGAATGTCAGTGGCAGCCAGATTCAGCTTGATATCATCTGCCAGCCCTACTATCCTGCTCACCTTCACGCCCTGCTCAGGCTGCAGCTCGTACCTGGTCACCGAGGGCCCCTGACTGATGTCAGTAATGGTCACCTTTACCCCAAAGGTAGCCAGGGTCTTCTGCAGATGGATGGCAGTCTCTCTCAGCCGTTTTGCAGAATCGCCTCCGTCCTTGGAGCTGCCCTTCTGCAAAAGCTTCAGGGGCGGGAACAGATACTGTCTGGGCATTTCCTCTGCTGCCTTCTTCGGGAATTCTACGGCAGCGCCCTGATCAGCCCTGTCCGGAGCAGCCTTCGGAATTTCTTCCATCATTTCCGCCGTAATATCTTCCGGAACAAATTCCTGTACAGCTTCTCCCGATTCTTCCCAATCCTCCTCCGGGATGCCATCTGCTTTTTCTGCCTGCGCCTGCCCGTATGCAGAGGTAATATGTATCCGGCCAAAATCAATGGAACCCGCCTCATGCCCCATATTTTCTACCGCAACAATTTCCTCTTCAAAAGCCTCCTCATCAAAATCCTCTAGGGTGATTTCGTGCATATCATCTCCTGCTTCCTGTGAAAAAACTTTTTCCTCCACAGGCCTATTTTCCTCAAAAAGATCCTTTTCCTTCAGAGGAGTTCTTTCCTCCAGGAGGATTTTTTCCTCCTGGAGAGTTCTGACTTCCCTAAGGTTTTCCCCCTCCCTTACTTCCGGTGTTTTCTCCCTCAGCGTGGTATCCAGACTTACACCGAAGGCCTTTCTGTCCATGCGGAGAATCCTCCTGTTTTCCTCTTCCTCCTCCAGAAGCCTGCGCTCCTCCTCTCTCTCCTGACGGATTCGCTCCTGTTCTTCCCTCCTCTGCCGGGCTCTCTCCCGACGGCTGCAGACATCCTCCATGGTTCTTTCATATACCATCTGTCCTCCGCTTCTGACACCGCTTACGAAGGATTTATCCGTAAGGATCACAAAGCAGATGATCCCCATGACCACAAGCAGCAGAACCGTACCTGCTACAGATAAAAAATGAACACCCAGAAATGCCAGGCTTCCTGCCAGTACACCTCCGCCGTTATGGCCCTCACTGCACCTTTTATATATTTCCTCCACATGATAGACAGAGTCCTCATCCCAGGCTCCTGCCACCAGGTCACAGACCACCCCCAGCAACAGGAACAGAACCGCAGCAGCAGCCAGCTTCCTCACAGCAATCCTGCTTCCTTTGTTGGAAACCTGGAAGACAATCCCTAAAAAAAACAGCACCGGTGCCAGATAGGCAGTCATTCCAAACAGGCCGAACATTACTTTTCGGATCTGATTGCCTGCCACTCCGCCTATGCCAAAATTACATAAAAATAAAAATACTGCCAGTGCAAATACACTAATCAGTATGATTTCTCTCCTGATTGCACCATCCATGGGCATACTCTGTCTGGCAGCACTCTTCCCCGCTGCGGAAGCCCTGCGGGAGGAGCCTGCCCTGGATGCTGTTTTATTCCCCGGCTTGTTGCTTCTTTTCTGTCCGGATGCCATACCCTTTATGCCTCCTCTGTAATCCTGCGCTTTACACACTGCATTTGTCAGCCTATATAGTATAGCATTTAAAATCCCTGTTGTCATCCTTCATTTCAATCGGATACTCCCGGAAGCTGTTTTCTGTTATTGTTCACCGGGCACGCAGCTATTTTCTGCTGCTGTCAATGATTTCATGCAGGTGTTCCATAGCCTCCTTAATACCGCCCACTTCATTGATGATGCCTTCGTTTACCGCTTCCTGCCCCACCAGGATCGTACCCACATCCTTGGTCAGCACCCCTGTCTCCATCATCAGCTCCTCCAGCCTGGTCTTGCTGATCTTGCAATGGTTGCATACGAAGCCGGTGATCCTGTCCTGGATCTGCTTGAAGTAGTCAAAGGTTTGGGGGACTCCGATCACCATTCCGTTCATCCTCACCGGATGGATCACCATGGTTCCTGTGGGCACGATATAGGAATAGTCCGTGCTGACAGCTATGGGAACACCGATGGAATGGCTGCCTCCCAGAACCAGGGAAACTGTGGGCTTGCTTAAAGAAGCGATCATCTCCGCTATGGCCAGCCCGGCTTCCACATCCCCTCCCATAGTATTGAGAAGAATCAGAACCCCATCCACCTCACTGCTGTCCTCTATAGCAGCCAGTTCCGGCAGTACATGCTCATATTTGGTTGTCTTGGAGCTTCCATTCAAGCAGTCGTGCCCCTCTATCTCCCCTATGATGGTGATGAGATGGAGCCTGTGCTTCCTATCGTTCTTATCCAGAGTGACCTGCCCGGTCTCTCTGATTCTCTCCTCCCGGTGCTTCTCCTCCTCCGCTTTTTTTCCGTTATTTTTTTCTGAATATTCTGATTTACCATTTGCTTTTGCTTCAGCCTTGCTGTCTGAGTTTTTAGATTTCTGACTTCCCATACCGTCCTCCTGTCCAACAATCTGCTGTTAGTTTGCCTG
>JALESH010000076.1 GCA_022781985.1 Lachnospiraceae bacterium
CCTGCATCTCCCGTGATCTGGAGTACATCCTTTTCCCCCTTGATATAGGATCGGTCGGAGAGGTGGACATGGCCTGACAGTACAGCGGCTACAGGGCTGTCCTGAGCAGTGGTCAGGCGGATAAACTCTGCAGAAGTCTCATCAGGGTAGATACCGCCGTGGATACCGCCTCCCAGAATGACGCTTCCCGGCCATACAGAGGAGGCTTTTTCCAAAACTGATTCTGTATAGAGGGGAACATGGAGCAGGAGGATGACAGGCTTGCCCTGAGAAAGTATGCTTTTATAATCCTCAAGGGCAGCAGGATTGACCTGATTGCTGCTGTTGTCTATGGCTGCCACAATAAACTCTCCGAAATCCCTGGAGTGGACGGCAGGATTTCCGTCCATGTAGGCAGCCAGCTTGGGCAGGTATCCTGTATTGGCTGCTTCTGTCATATACTCCCAGGGATAGGTCCAGTCGTGATTTCCAAGAGTATATACATAAGGAAGCTTCATGCTTCCCAGACTTTTATCCAGAAATTCCAGATTGGAGGGAGAGGGAGAATCAATAATGTCTCCGCCCAATACGACCCCATCCAGAGATTCCCTTTCTGTATAATCCATCCATGCGGTAAATAGGCCGGAGGCTTCCCTGCCGCTTTCTCCCGTAAAATGGGCAAGCCGTTCCCGGGAATAGCTTTCGATTTCCGCAGAACTGCCCTCCTTTGCGGCTGGGCAGGGGAGTGCAATATGGGTGTCTGTAAGAAATAGGAGGCGATAATCCCCCGAGATGCCGGGAATTGCTATTTCAAAGCTGTCTATGTCAGCCGGGGTGATTTCTTCCTTCGGTGCATTGGAGGAGAAAGAGCTGCATCCGGTAAGGAGAAGTAGAAAAAGGCAGGCATATCGTGAGAGGAGGGGAAGAATGTGTTTGGTTGTCTTCATATTATATTTTGTTCCTTTCTGTGATGGCTTTCACGCTGAATTCAGGAAGTAATGACTGAATCATTATATCACGGGCTGGGGAGGAATGAAATATTCTTATCTGTTATCTTAACACATCGTATGTTGATATTGTTTCAGTAATAGAATATAATGTCGTTAGAAGGAGTGTTGGATTTATGGATATATTAATTGTTACAAAAAAAAGACTGACTTCTTTTCAGATTATTATTCTTGAATTTTCCGGTGTAATACTATTGGGTACGCTGCTTCTGATGCTGCCTCTTTCAAGCCGCCAGGGACTGGCAACACCGTTTCTGGATGCCCTGTTTACATCCACCTCGGCTGTCTGTGTTACAGGTCTTGTAGTCCATGACACAGCTACCTATTGGTCAGGGTTCGGCCAGCTGATCATCTTGCTCCTGATCCAGATCGGAGGCATGGGGGTCATTACTGTAGCTGCTTCGTTTGCAATGATTTCAGGCAGAAAGATCTCCCTGATGCAGAGAAGCACTATGCAGGAGGCAATTTCAGCCCCCAAGGTGGGGGGGATTGTACGGTTGACCGGATTTATCGTAAAGACCACCCTGCTGATTGAGCTGCTGGGTGCCGCTGCCATGGCACCTGTATTTTGCCGGGATTTTGGTATGAGAGGACTTTGGATGGCTCTTTTTCATTCTGTATCGGCTTTCTGCAACGCAGGCTTTGACCTTATGGGGACAAAGGAGGCATTTTCCTCTCTCACCGGCTACTCTTCAGAGCCGGTCATCAACCTGGTCATCATGTTTTTGATCCTTGTGGGAGGCATTGGCTTTCTGACCTGGGATGATATAAAGAAGAACCGATGGCATTGGCACAAATACAGGATGCAGAGCAAGGTAATCCTCTGCACCACGGTTATCCTGCTTTTTATTCCCGCTGTTTATTTTTATTTTTGCGAGTTTGAATCCCTTCCTCTGGGGGAAAGGGTTCTGATTTCCTTTTTTCAGTCAGTGACACCTAGGACGGCAGGCTTCAACACGGCGGATCTGACACTGATGAGTGAAGCAGGCCTGTGTATTATGATTGCCTTGATGCTGATAGGCGGCTCTCCCGGCTCCACTGCCGGAGGGATGAAAACTACCACCATTGCCGTACTGCTGGCAACAGCCGTATCCACATTTCGCAGAAAGGAGCATGCTCATTTCTTTGGCCGCAGAATTGACAATGATGTAGTGAAAAACGCAGCCACGATTTTGCTTATGTATATTACACTGTTTTTTTTCGGTGCCTTGTTCATCAGCATAACTGAGGATCTGCCTATGCTCATCTGCCTGTCGGAAACAGCCTCTGCAGTAGGGACTGTGGGCCTTTCATTGGGCGTTACGCCGGGGCTTGGCGCGCTGTCCAGACTGATTATTATTGTGCTGATGTTTTTCGGACGGGTGGGTGGACTGACCTTGATTTATGCCGCTCTGTCCGGCACAAAAACAAATATATCCAAACTGCCCCGGGAAAAGATTATGGTAGGGTAGGGCAGAATATGAAAGGAGAAGGGTTATAAACATGAAATCAATACTTTTAATTGGGCTTGGGCGCTTTGGAAAGCATATAGCCATCCACCTGAATCACCTGGGGCATCAGGTAATGGCCGTAGATGATGTGGAGGAGCGGGTAGAGACAGCTCTGCCGTTTGTCACAAATGCCCAGATCGGAGACAGTACAAATGCTGATTTTCTGGAATCCCTTGGGGTTAGAAATTATGACGTTTGTATCGTTGCTATCGGAAATGATTTTCAAAGCTCTCTGGAAACCACCTCTCTGCTCAAGGAGTTGGGAGCCAAGCTGGTGGTGTCCAGGGCTGCCAGAGATGTGCAGGCAAAGTTTCTGCTGCGCAACGGTGCGGATGAGGTCGTTTACCCTGAAAAACAGCTTGCCAAATGGACAGCGATTCGTTACAGCGCAGACCACATTCTGGACTACATAGATCTGGATGAGGATCATGCGGTGTTCGAGATTCCGGTTCCCGGGGATTGGGCCGGCCGTACCATCGGGCAAATAGACATTCGTAAAAAGTTTAATATAAATATTATAGGCATAAAGAAAAACGGAAGGCTGGAGCTATCCATCTCTCCGGATACTGTGCTGAGGGCAGGGGAATCCATGCTGGTGCTTGGCGGGAACAAGGATTTACAGAAATGCTTCCATATATAAGCAAAATAGCCATCATACACAGATCCTGAAAATATGGCATCATCAATAGAGTCATAGCAGAAGCCGGGAATATACTGCGGAAATCAGCAGTTGATTTACACAGGAGAAAATGGTATGAAACGATGGAGATATGCAAAGCTGGCGGGTGCTATGGCAGGTATAGTGCTCATAAATACGGCCGCATGGAAAAGCCCCCCTTTCTGTGACTGGTATGTAAAAAATATCCATCCCTTCTGGGTCAATATCTATGCCAGGATCATGGGGATGTTTTCCTTTTCAGTGGGAGAGATCATGCTGGCAGCAGGATTGGCAGCCACGGCATCTGCCCTGTTCTGCGGCATGATTGCAGCAGCAGCG
>JALESH010000014.1 GCA_022781985.1 Lachnospiraceae bacterium
TACAGATTCAGTGCAGACTGATAGTCCTTGGGAACAATAAAATTTTTCATAAAAAATATCCTCACTTTGTTGTGCAGTCTTTAGTTCCTTCCTTACATATTTAACCCCTTTTTGCGGCAGAATGCAAGCAGAATCTCTGTACCTTGATCCCTCTTCCCTACTATTTTTTCCACAGTATCAGAACAAATGTTTGCGAATGGCTTGAAGCAATATGAAGAATATGGTATCATTGATACAAACAGATGTTCTGATCAAGAGAAAGGTACAGTGGGCAATATGTTTTACAAGATGACAGAGGAAATGAATATGATGGAAAAGCTGGGCATCCTCACTGATGCGGCAAAGTATGATGTGGCCTGTACCTCCAGCGGGGTGGACCGCAGAGGGGACGGAAAGGGGATGGGGAATACGCTGGCGGCTGGTATCTGCCACAGCTTCAGCGCGGATGGGCGCTGTATCTCCCTGCTGAAAATACTTTTTACCAACGAGTGCATCTATGACTGCAGGTACTGTGTCAACAGGAGCTCCAATGATGTAAAGAGGGCCTGCTTTACGCCTGATGAGGTGTGTACCCTGACAATGGGCTTTTATAAGCGGAATTATATAGAGGGCTTGTTTCTCAGTTCCGGCATACTTTACAGCCCTGATTTTACCATGGAACTGATTTATCAGACTCTGTACAAGCTCAGATATGAGCAGGATTTCCAGGGGTACATCCATGTCAAGGCCATTCCCGGAGCGGATCCCCTCCTGATCCGGAAGACAGGATTTCTGGCCGATAGGATGAGCGTGAACCTGGAGCTTCCCACGGCGGAGGGACTCGGCAGGCTGGCGCCCAATAAGCACAGAAAGAATATTCTGGCGCCCATGCGTCAGATACAAAACGGAATCCGGGCAAATAAGGATGAGATTGTTTTATATAAAAAGGCACCCCGGTTCGTCTCTGCCGGACAGTCTACACAGATGATCATAGGAGCCACCCCTGAGAATGATTATCAGATCATGACGGTGGCGGAGAGCCTGTACCGGAGGTTTGAATTAAAAAGAGTTTTCTATTCGGCTTTCATCAAGGTAAATGAGGATAAGGAGCTGCCTGCGCTGCCGGGAGGGCCGCCGCTGCTGCGGGAGCATCGTCTGTACCAGGCAGACTGGCTGCTGCGGTACTATGGCTTCCGTGCAGGGGAGCTGCTGAGTGAGGACAGACCCAATTTTAATGTGCTGCTGGATCCTAAAGCGGATTGGGCGCTCAGGCATCTGGAGCTGTTTCCGGTGGAGATCAATGGCGCCGACTATGGGATGCTTTTGAGAGTGCCGGGGGTGGGGGTAAAGAGCGCCCGGAGGATAGTAGGGGCCAGGAGAAACGGTGCCCTCCGGTTTGAAGATTTGAAGAAAATAGGTGTGGTGCTGAAAAGGGCACAGTATTTTATTACCTGCAGTGGGAGGATGATGTACGGCACCAGGATAGAGGAGGACTATATAGCCCGGAGGCTGATCGATGCCGGGGAAAGGCTTCCCTTTGACAGAGATGGGGTGACCTACAGGCAGATGTCACTGTTTGATGATGTACGGTTTCAGATGTCTCCGGATCAGGCCGAATGCAGTAAGGCTGTGTATGGGCAGCTATAGAATGGGGAGGAGTTTGGGTATGGAAGAAAAGTATCTGATATGTGAGGATTCGCTGGAAGGGATTTTTACCGGAATTTATGAGGCATATGCACTGAGGGAGGGGCATCGGCATATTCATATACAGACAGAGCAGCAGGATCCTCGGCTCTTTGCTGTCTGTTTGCCTGTACAGACAGACAAAACCAAAGCCATGAAGGTGGCTAGGACCATCCATGGCAGGCTGGGACAGGAGGCATATCTGGATATCTGTAGGGCAATCGCCTCAGAGGATGAGGAAAAGGGAGAGGCTGTATATAAGACGGCAGTGTGTGGATTGGCCATGAAGAATGGAAGGCAGGTTATGGATAATCTGGCTGACAGATATGTTCATAAGGTATTTGAACTGTCCAGAAATACAGGGAATGAGATTCATCATCTGACAGGCTTTTTGAGGTTTCAGGAACTGGAGAATGGGATACTGTTTGCCCGTTTTGCACCGAAAAACAATATTGTTTCTTTTTTGGCCCCGCATTTTGCAGACAGACTGCCGCTTTGTAATTTTTTAATTTTCGATGAAAAAAGAGGGATTTTTGCTGTCCATCCGGCAGAGAAGAGCTGGTATCTTGTCACAGATGCGGAGATTTCTGAAGAGTCTTTCGGTCCATATTCGGAGGAGGAGGGGGAGTATCAGGAGCTGTTCCGGTTTTTTTGTAAGAAAATCGCGATAAAAGAAAGGAAAAATCTGAAGCTGCAGAGGAATATGCTGCCTCTTAGATTCCAAGATTATATGATAGAATTTGGTAAGTAATTATAAAAATGCAGCGTGGCATGCCAAATTACCAAAGAGGACATTGTGTATTTGAACAAAAAAGGCAGGGGGTTGACTGAAAAACTCGGGAGATTTTGAGAAAACCGAAAACATCGCACTTTTCGACATTTTTTATTTAGGAATATTTCGCTTTACTTTTGTAAATTTTTGGATATAATACAGTCATAACCAGCGGAGAATATTTAATTAGTAGAAAGGGTGGTTTTTATGGTACAGCGCAAAATAAAATTAAGGCTTGATGAGGTAAAGGATTTTGTGGCAGCGGCTTCAAGATGCAGCTTTGATATTGACATCAGTTATAACAGATATATAGTGGATGCAAAATCCATCGTGGGCGTATTGGGATTGGATCTTGCCCAGGTGCTGACGGTTTCCTATTCGGGATATGATCCGGAGTTTGAAGAGCTTATGAAGAAGCTGGCACCGGCCTGTTAGTGGCAGCTCCAATTGTTAGACGGGTATAAATGAATAGAGACTGTGTGGTTTGACTCCTCATAAGAGATAGGATAGACTATTCTTATGGGGAGTTTTTTATGCAGCATATATACAGGGAAGGGACAGAGCGGCATGGAGGATGGAAACAAGGTTCAAAAGCAGGAAATACACATATCTGTTCGACATTTGGTAGAATTTCTGCTTCGCTCAGGGGATATTGACAATCGCAGGTCAGCCATAGGGGAAAATGCCATGCAGGAGGGAGGCCGTATCCATCGGATGCTGCAAAGGAGGATGGGTTCGGGTTATCATGCAGAGGTGACTCTGAAATATACCTATGAGTCAGAAAGGTATATCCTGCAGATAGAGGGCAGGGCTGACGGTATCATGGATGGGGAGATTGTGACAATTGATGAGATCAAGGGAACCTATCGGGAATTGAAGCGGCTGAGGGAGGCGGAACCGGTGCATCTGGCACAGGCCAAGTGCTATGCCTTCATCTACGCTGACCAGAAGAGGCTGTCGGATATACGTGTGAGGATGACCTATTGCAATATGGATACAGAGGAGGTGAAATATTTTTATTTTGATTTTGAGTACAAAGAGCTGGAGGAATGGTTCCGGGGACTGATGAAGGAGTATGGCAGGTGGGCAGAGTTTACCTGTGACTGGAAAGGAATCAGGCAGACTTCCATAAAGGGGCTGCAATTTCCCTTTGCCTATAGAAAAGGACAGAAGGAGCTGGCCACCTATGTGTATCAGACCATATATCATAAGAAGAAGCTGTTCATAGAGGCACCCACCGGAGCGGGAAAGACCATATCCACTCTCTTTCCGGCAGTCAAGGCCATGGGGGAGGAGTTGGGGGACAGGATCTTCTACCTTACAGCCAAGACCATTACCAGGACTGCGGCAGAGGATGCCCTTCGCCTGCTGAGGATCCATGGAATGAAATTTAAGTCGGTTATCCTGACGGCAAAGGATAAAATATGCTTCATGGAGGAAACTGAGTGCAATCCCGCGCACTGTCCCTACGCGCATGGTCATTATGACCGTATAAACGAGGCAGTTTACGAGATGTTGACCAGTCTGGACAATTTCGACAGGGAGGCCATTGAGCACTATGCTTTCAGGCATCGGGTCTGTCCCTATGAAATGGGGCTGGATATGAGCCGGTTTGCAGATGGGATTATCTGTGATTATAACTACGTCTTTGATCCCCATGCCTCTTTGAAGCGTTTTTTTGGAGAAGGAGTCAGAGGAGATTACATTTTTCTGATTGATGAGGCTCACAATCTGGTGGAACGGGGCAGGGAAATGTACAGTGCTTCCTTATGTAAGGAAGATTTCCTGCAGCTGAAGAAAAAAGCAAAAGAAGAGGAAGGGAGGCTGGTGTACTGTCTGGAATCCTGCAATAAAGAGCTTCTTAAGCTGAAAAGGGAGTGTGAGGCCTACAGGATAGAGGAGTACATTGATCCTTTTGTAAAGGCCCTGCAGCGGCTGCATGGGGCAATGGAGGCCTGGCTGGAGGAACGAGAGGAAGAGGGGGCTGGAGAGATCGGTCAGGAAAGCAGGAGGCTGAGAAGGGAGGTGCTGGAATTTTATTTTCAGGTTTCCCATTTTCTGGGGATTTATGAACGGGTGGATGAAAAATATGTGGTTTATTCCGGGTTTGGGGAGGACGGCAGCTTCCGGCTAAAGCTTTTTTGTGTTAACCCCTCCCTTAATCTGAGGGAATTCCTGCATAAGGGGAGGAGCAGCATTCTGTTTTCAGCCACTCTGCTGCCCATACAGTATTATAAGGCGCTGCTGGGAGCAGAAGAAGGAGACTATGAGGTGTATGCCAGGTCAGTGTTTGCGCCGGAGCGGAGAGCGCTTTTTATCGGAAGTGATGTGACCAGCAGATATACAAGGAGGACGGCAGAGGAGTATGGAAAGATTGCTGCCTATATCTATGAGACTGTCAAGAGCCGATATGGAAACTACCTGATATTCTTTCCCTCCTATGCCTTCCTCCGGCAGGTATATGCCTGCTTTGCAGACTGCTATTTGAAGGAGGAACTGATAGAGTGTATGCTTCAGGAGGAGCATATGGATGAAAAGGCCAGGGAAGAATTCCTGAAAAGGTTTGAGGAACAGAGAGAGAAGGGACTGCTGGGCTTCTGTGTAATGGGAGGGATCTTCAGTGAGGGCATCGACTTGAAGCGGGACAGTCTGATCGGGACGATCATTGTGGGAACAGGACTGCCTCAGGTGTGTGCTGAGAGGGAAATACTGAAAAACTATTTTGATCAGGCAGGAGAAGACGGCTTCGGCTATGCTTATCGTTATCCCGGGATGAATAAGGTGCTCCAGGCAGCAGGCCGAGTCATTCGTACAGCAGAGGATGTGGGGATCGTGGTGCTTTTGGATGATCGGTTTTTAAGTCGGACCTATCAGAGGATGTTTCCCAGAGAGTGGGAGGGGTTTGAAGCTGTCACCCTGGAGTGCATAGCCGGCAGAGCGGAGAAGTTCTGGAAGGAATGGAAGTGAAGGGTGAATGTCTGAATGACGTCAGATTCTGCAAAAAATGATAGCAGGGCCTCTTTTTGTGACAGATGTGTCATATGTGGATAACTCTGTGGAAATTGGGGATTTCTTTTCACAATATGTCAAAAGCAATGAGAATCTGATGATTTGTCCACAATTCTGTTCTGCAGGAATTTCTTAATAAAACCTGCAAAAATACTGATCTGGTCAATGGTTAAAACTTGTGAATCAGGGTACAGATATGGTAGAATAATATACATCTATGACAGAACAGGATATCAGTTAGGAGGCATGAATACTATGTGGGCTTACGAAAGTGTATTTTATCAGATCTATCCCTTGGGGTTCTGCGGGGCACCTTTTGAAAATGACGGTGTGGAGAGTCCGCGGATTTTGAAGGTTGGGGAGTGGATTCCTCATATGAAAAGGCTGGGCATCAACGCGGTATATTTTTCCCCGGTCTTTGAGTCGGATACCCATGGATATAATACCAGGGACTATAAGAAAATCGACTGCAGGCTGGGGTCTAATCAGGATTTCAGGCAGGTATGTGAGGCCTTGCACGGAAATGGGATCAGGGTGGTTCTGGATGGGGTTTTCAATCATGTGGGAAGGGGCTTCAGCCAATTTCAGGATGTGCTCAGGAACAGGGAGAATTCCCCCTATCTGAGCTGGTTTCATATCAATCTGGGAGGCAACTCCAATTATAATGACGGGCTCTGGTACGAGGGCTGGGAGGGAAATTATGACCTGGTGAAGCTGAACCTGAAAAATGAAGAAGTGGTGAACCACCTTTTGGAGGCCGTGCAGTACTGGATCGAGGAGTTTGATATCGACGGACTGCGCCTAGATGTGGCTTACTGTCTGGACCATGATTTTGTGCGTCGCTTAAGGCAGTTTACGGACAGTAAGAAGGAAGAGTTTCTGCTGCTGGGCGAGATGCTGCACGGTGATTATAACCAGATGGTAAAGGAAGGGATGCTTCATTCCGCCACCAACTATGAGTGCTACAAGGGGCTGTATTCCAGCTTTAACAGCCTGAATATGTTTGAGATCAATCATTCCCTGCAGCGACAGTTCGGGCCGGAGGACTGGACGCTTTATAAAGGCAGGCATCTGCTTTCCTTTGTGGATAACCATGATGTAACCAGGGTTGCCAGCATCCTCACCAATGAGAAGCACCTGCCCCTGATTTATGCCCTCTGCTTTGGGATGCCCGGCATCCCCTGTGTCTATTACGGAAGCGAGTGGGGAGCCAAAGCACAGAAGAGTGAAGGGGATCCGGCGCTGAGGGCCTGCTTTGAGGAGCCTGTCTTTAACGAACTGGCAGAATTTATCTCCCGTCTGGCTGTAGCCAAGAAAAATTCAGAGGCTCTGAATTACGGAGGCTTCCGTTCTGTGGTGCTGACCAACAGGCAGTGTGTATTTGAAAGGAAGTCGGAGCACGAGAGGGTGCTGGTGGCCATCAATGCCGATGGGGAAAGCTATACAGCCCACTTTGATGCGGGCTGCGGGACAGCGGTGGATCTGATCTCCGGCCAGCCCCATGATTTCGGCGGAGGAAGCCAGCTTCCCCCCTACAGTGCTTACTTCTGGAAGATGGAGAGATAGAATGGCCGGGGACAGCGGATCATGACAGAAGCCTTCTCACTGCAGCTACTGCTTCAGGATCGGTTTCCAGCAGCTCATATTCGCTCATGCCGGGCATCCCCATGGAAATCCGATTATCGGCTTTTTCTGCTAATTGACTAAGTAGGTCAATTCCCTGAAGGCAGGAGGGCTGGCAGCCGGAGGTGAGTATGGTGCGGATGCCCAGGGATATGGCCTCCTGCAGAGTACGGAAGGGATCCCGGCACATATCAAAGGCTCTGTGGAGGGTTACATGCATGCTGCATAGCTTCTGTGTCCAGATTGCCGTCGGCAGTCAGGCAGCCGATCACGATGCCTTCGGCCCCGGCTGTGCGGAACATGTCTATCTCCAAGGCCATCTGCTCCAGTTCTGCCTGGCTGTATAAAAAGTCGCCGAATCTGGGGCGGATGAGAGCGTGCACAGGGAGGTCTGCGTATTCCCTGATTTTACGGAATAATGCCGCTGAGGGAGTGGTGCCTCCAATGACCAGATTGGAGCAGAGCTCCAGACGGTGGGCTCCTCCTTTTTTGGCCTGGATGGCAGATGCGGCGCTGTCCACGCAGCATTCAAGGATATAGGGTGTGTTTTTTTTTTCATCATTTTTATGACCATGCTCCTTTCCAAAACAAAAGAGTCCTGTCAGGACTCTTTTGTAGTTTAATCTTCTATTGGGGTGTATCGGTTGTGAAACTTGTCTGCGCCGCAGACATGACGCTCGGCATCATTTTCTGTAATAATGTAGTCACCCTCGCGGATGAAAATAATGCCCCGTCTGTTCCGGATAAAAGGGCAGACGATAGAGCCGTCCGCTCTGGTTATCCTGATGAGGTTGTCCGAACTGATCCAACCGTTTGTTATAACATTGGTATATAGTTCAAATCCATCTTCCATCCCTTGATCCGCTGCATATTGCTCTGCATTGACGATCAGGGAGATACGTTTGTATTTTTTGCCCTTATCCATAAGAATACTCCTTTCAAAGCGAAAATCTGCCTGTTTTTATTTTAGCTCAGATTAGGGAAAAATACAATAATTTCTCAAATAAAAGACACTGCCTTA
>JALESH010000062.1 GCA_022781985.1 Lachnospiraceae bacterium
CGGCTGCCCTGCCGGCTTTTTCAGAGTCACCTTGTCCGATGCTCTTGGATAAAAGAGCATTTGTTCCCACACCTGTACCTATGCCGATCGCTACCATCAGCATTTGAACAGGAAAAGCCAGTGTAAGTGCGTTTAATGCCATTTCCCCTCGACCGGGCAGGTTGGAAACAAAGGCGCTGTCAACGATGTTATATACCGCTTGGAGCATCATGGAGAGAATCATGGGGATACCCATTGACAGCATCAGCCTGTTCACCTTCATCGTTCCTAATCTGTTCCTTGTTGTTTTTTCTTTCATGTTAAGCTCCTTGGATTTGCAGGAGGCTTTTTAAGGAAAGCTGCCATAACCTTTATTTCGCGCAGGGAGCATAAAAAAAGGTGTAAATCTCCGATCTGGATTTACACCTTGAGGCTACGCGATATAATGAATTATAGCAGATATTATGGGGAAAAGTCAAATATTTTCCTCAGTCCGTAATAAATCTATAAGTAAGGCTTGACAGCATTACAGAAGCAGGATATACTTGTTTAGATAGTGTATTGAAAGACAACACTTTAAAACAGTGTTGTTTTTTTTGCGGAAATATAGACGGAAAATGGCAAGGCAGAAGGAAGGAACAGGATTCAGATGAGCGGTACAGAACAGCAGATTAGCTATAAGGATTCGGAAATAGACATAAGAATTATAAAAGCAGTAGAGGAAATGGGTTTTGAAAATATGACGCCCATTCAGGCACAGGCCATTCCGGTTATGCTGGAGGGAAAGGACATTATCGGCCAGGCCCAGACCGGAACCGGTAAGACGGCTGCCTTTGGCATCCCGATCATTCAGAGGGTGGATTCGGAGTCTAAGGCATTGCAGGCCATCGTGCTCTGCCCCACAAGGGAGCTGGCGATACAGGCGGCGGAGGAAATCAGGCGGTTTGCCAGGTATATGCATGGCATCAAGGTTCTGCCTATTTACGGCGGACAGGATATCTCCAGGCAGATACGGGCGCTCAGCAAGGGAGTCCAGATCGTTGTGGGTACACCGGGCAGGGTGATGGATCATATGCGCCGCCATACGATCAAAACGAATCAGGTAAAAATAGTCGTTCTGGATGAAGCAGACGAAATGCTCAACATGGGCTTCCGTGAGGATATTGAAACCATATTGAGGGATATGCCGGGGAAAAGGCAGACAGCCCTGTTCTCGGCCACCATGCCCAAGCCTATACTGGATATTACAAGAGAATATCAGAGAGAGGATGCGGAGTACCTGAAGGTAACGCCTAAGGAGGTGACCATTCCTCTGATCAAGCAGGCATACTATCAGGTACAGAGGAAGGATAAGGAGGAGGTGCTCTCTAGGCTGCTGGATTATTATCACCCCAAGCGGTCTCTGGTTTTCTGCAATACCAAGCGAATGGTGGATGAGCTGACAGAGCATTTAAAGGACAGGGGCTATCATGCGGAGGGCCTGCACGGAGATCTGAGCCAGAACCAGAGGGATACGGTGATGAACCTTTTCAGAGGGGGCAGGACGGATATTCTGATTGCTACCGATGTGGCTGCCAGGGGCATTGATGTGGATGATGTAGAGGCGGTGTTTAACTATGACGTACCGGAAGATATCGAATACTATGTCCACAGAATCGGACGTACGGGCCGGGCAGGGCGTACAGGCCGCTCCTTCACGCTGGTGGTGGGAAGAGAGATTTATAAGCTGAGAGAAATCGAGAGAATCTGTCACACCAGGATCCGGGAGAGGCAGATCCCTTCTGCTGCAGATATTACTGCTGTAAAGGCAGAGAAGGTATTTGGAGAGGTAGTGGAGATCATGCACACCAAGAACCTGGACAGAACCAGGGAATTCCTGATCGAAAAGCTGGCAGAGGGGGACTATACGGCCCTGGAGCTGGCTGCCGCTTTCATGAAGATGAGGATGGGAGATGACCTTCAGGAGATCAGAATCGAGAAATTTAAGCCCAGAGAACGGGGATTCCGGAAAGGCTTTGGTCTGGGTATCCACAAAGGGGAACACAAAAGTGAAGGAAGGCACCGGAGTGAGGGCAGAAGCCGCAGGGCCGAAAGACGGGAAGGAGCTTCCGGACCGTTCCATTCCAAGGATCGCAGAAGAAAGAAAAAATAGCAGCAGTGTGTTTCGCAGCCCCTGGACTGATGTAAGGAGAAGAAAAATTGGGTACCTGTATTGTAATAAGCGCGGGAGACTTTACACTTTGTGAGATTGTAAAAAAAGAGGAGGATATCTGTATCGCCGTGGACGGAGGATATCTGTACTGTAAGATGCTGGGACTGGAGCCGGATCTGGTCATTGGGGATATGGACTCCCTGGAGGAAGAGACCCGGAAGGAGGTGGAGGAGCTGGGAGCCCGCTATCCGGAACGGGTCATTGTTCTGCCTGCAGAAAAGAATGATACAGATACCCTTGCAGCCCTCCGGCTGGGTTTGGAAAAGGGATACCGGGAGTTTCATATCTACGGTGCCATGGGCGGAAGGCTGGAGCATACCATTGCCAATATTCAATGCCTGAGCTTTCTGAAGAATCAGGGGGCCAGGGGCTATCTCATGGAGGCGGATAGCATGCTGACGGTGATCCGGGATGAGACAGTGGGCTTCCGACCCTCCATGGAAGGCTTTCTGTCTCTGTTTGCCCTGGGAGAAAGGGCTGAGGGAATCACCATTACAGGAATGAAATATCTCCTGGACAGGGCTGTGCTGACCAACGATTTTCCCATTGGGATCAGCAATGAATTTATCGGCCAGGGGGCACAGGTAACAGTGGAGAGAGGCATGCTGCTGGTGATCGTGTCCTGGCCGGAGTAGAAGCTCTCTTTTAATAGAGTCTGAGATAATAGCTTTCCAATGCCTGAATCAGCCGGTACAGGCCCATGGCTATAAGGCAGAGGATGAGGATCGAGGTGATGACCAGGTGAAGCTGGAAGACCTGGGAGCCGTAGATGATCAGATATCCCAGTCCCCTGCGGGCGGCCAGGAATTCCCCGATGATGACACCTACCAAGGCCAGGCCGATATTGACCTTCATGTTGCTGAGTATGGTAGGGACGGAGGCAGGAAGCACCACCCGGAGGAAGGCGTCCCTTTTATTGCCTCCCAGTGTATAGATCAGCCTGATCTTTTCGCTGTCCACCTGCCGGAAGCCTGTATAGAGATTGATGATGGAGCCGAAGAGGGCAACGGAGATGCCGGCCACGATGATAGTATTGATCCCTGTTCCCAGCCAAACAATGAACAGGGGAGCCAGGGCTGACTTTGGCAGGCTGTTCAGGACCACCAGGTAGGGCTCCAGGATTTCGGAGCATTTTTCCGAATACCATAGGAGGGTTGCGGACAGCAGGCCTATGAGCAATACCAGAAGAAAGCTGATGATGGTTTCCAGGAGGGTGATTCCCGTATTCAGGAAAAAGGAGAGGTCCTTTACCATGCCCGCGAAGCAGAGGATGACCTGGCTGGGGCTGCTGAAAAAGAAGCTGTCAATATAGCCGGTGCGGGCGGCCAGCTCCCATAGGGCAAGAAAGGAGAGAAGAATCAGGCAGCGGGACCATCTTACCATACGGCGGTGTCTGACCAGAGTGCGTTCGTATTTTTCCTGATGATTTTGGGGCTGTATGCCTGGACTAATGCTTTTCATCGGAGATCTCCTTCCATAATTGATTAAAGTACCCCGCAAATTCAGGGGCATTGCGTGCAGCCAGCGGAGAGTCGTCGGCGAGAGTCAGGCGGATGGGCATATCGCATCGGACATTGGCCGGTCTCCTGCTCAGTACGATGATTCGATCCGCCAGGCTGATGGCTTCGGAAAGGTCATGGGTGATCAGGACAGCAGTTTTTCCAGTGGAGCGGATGATTTTGCAGATATCCGAGGAGACAGAGAGCCTGGTCTGGTAATCCAGGGCGCTGAAGGGTTCATCCAGCAAAAGAATATCCGGTTCCAGGACCAGTGTGCGGATCAGGGCGGCCCGCTGTTTCATACCGCCGGAAAGCTCACTGGGCTTTTTGTCCTTGAATCGGTAAAGACCATAGTCCTTCAGAAGCCGGGTGGCCTGCTCTAATTTTGCCTGTGTCATCTGCCGGTTGATTTCCAGCCCCAGAATGACGTTTTGATAGATGGAGCGCCATTCAAACAGGTGGTCATGCTGGAGCATGTAGCCCAACTGAGGCTTGCCCTGGGGGAAGAGGATTTCCCCCTCCTCGGGAGCAAGCAAGCCGGCGATCATGGAAAGCAGGGTGGATTTTCCGCAGCCTGAAGGACCTGCGATGACGAGAAATTCCCCTTTTTTTACGCGAAAGGATATGTGGGACAAGGCGGGGGTTTCGCCCTTCAGGCTGTGGTAGGAGTAGCAGATATCTTTCAGTTCCAGTATTGGTTCATCCATAGGCAGCCTCCTGTATAGATATATTGATAATATATGACAGGAAAAACAGGATGTGAGCAGACGGAGGGAACTGTATTTTTTTATGATAAAAAGCAGAAATTCTGTGATGGGCGGTATGGAAACGATTGAAAAAGCATTTAAATTGTGTTAGTATCAAAAGCAGATTGGAAAAATGGGGAGGAAAATACCATGGCACAGCTTTGGGGAGGACGTTTTACCAAGGAGACAGATCAGCTTGTATTCAATTTTAATGCGTCCATTTCATTTGACCAGAAATTTTTTGAAGAGGATATAGAAGGAAGTATTGCCCACGTTGTGATGCTGGAAAAGCAGGGCATTTTGACTGAGAGTGAAAAAAATGCAATTGTAAAGGGGCTGACAGGCATCCGCCAGGATGTCCAGGAAGGGAGACTTAACATTACCCAGGAGTACGAGGATATTCACAGCTTCGTGGAAGCCAGCCTTATCTCCAGGATCGGAGAGGCCGGAAAGAAGCTACATACGGGAAGGAGCCGCAACGATCAGGTGGCACTGGACATGAAACTGTACACCCGGGGAGAGATAATCAGCATTGCCGGAGAGATAGAGGAGCTGCTGCTCACTCTTCTTGCAATGATGGAAGACAACCTGGAAACTTATATGCCGGGCTTCACCCATCTGCAGAAGGCGCAGCCTGTCACCCTGGCCCATCATGCAGGAGCCTATTTTGAGATGTTCAAGAGGGACAGCCTGCGGCTGAAGGATATCTATGCCAGGATGAATTATTGCCCGTTGGGAGCGGGGGCACTGGCAGGTACCACCTATCCTTTGGACAGAGTCTATACGGCCTCCCTGCTGGGATTTGAAGGGCCTACCTTGAACAGCATGGATTCGGTGTCGGACAGGGATTACCTAATAGAGCTGTTATCGGCACTGTCCACCATCATGATGCATCTGAGCCGCTTCTGCGAAGAGATTATTATTTGGAATTCCAACGAATACGGTTTCGTGGAAATCGACGATACCTACTCTACCGGCAGCAGTATTATGCCTCAGAAAAAGAATCCTGATATTGCGGAGCTGGTTCGGGGGAAAACAGGGCGGGTCTATGGTGCGCTCATCTCCCTCCTGACAACCATGAAGGGACTTCCTCTGGCTTATAATAAGGACATGCAGGAGGATAAGGAGCTTACCTTCGATGCCATAGATACGGTAAAGGGCTGCCTGGCTCTGTTTACCGGTATGCTGAAGGGGATGAAGTTCAACAGGGAGGCCATGGCAGTCAGCGCTATGAAGGGCTTCACCAATGCTACCGATGCAGCCGACTATCTGACAGGCAAGGGAGTGCCCTTCCGGGATGCCCACGAAATCATAGGCCGGCTGGTGCTCTACTGTATTGACAGGGATACCTGTATTGAGGCCCTGAGCCTGGAGGAGCTGAAAGCCATCAGTCCGGTATTTGAAGGAGATATTTATGATGCAGTGAGCTTAAAGACCTGTGTTGAGAAGCGCCTGACCATAGGCGCCCCCGGATCGGCGGCCATGCAGGAGGTCATTCGCATCAACAGGGAATTCATGGAAAAGAGCTGGCTGAAGCAGGCAGATAAAGAAACAGTGAAATAAGAAAGGCATGGTGTAAAAAATGAGTGAAAAGTTAAGGGTTGGTATTTTAGGCGGCACAGGTATGGTAGGACAGAGATTTATCTCTCTGCTGGAGAACCATCCCTGGTTTGATGTGACAACGATTGCAGCAAGTGCCCGTTCAGCAGACAGGACCTATGCAGAGGCAGTGGGAGACAGATGGAAGTTGGCCACCCCTATGCCGGAGGCAGTGAAGGATCTTATTGTGATGAATGTGAACGAAGTGGAGGAGGTGGCCTCCAAGGTGGACTTCGTATTCAGTGCAGTGGATATGACAAAGGATGAGATCAAGAAAATCGAGGAGGACTATGCAAAGACAGAAACGCCTGTGGTGTCCAACAACAGTGCCCACAGATGGACACCGGACGTTCCTATGGTAGTACCGGAGATCAATCCGGATCATATGAAGGTAATTGAGTTCCAGAGAAAGAGGCTGGGTACAACCAGAGGCTTTGTGGCAGTAAAGCCCAACTGCTCGATTCAGAGCTATGCACCGGTACTTACAGCATGGAAGGAGTTTGAGCCCTATGAGGTAGTGGCTACCACCTATCAGGCTATTTCAGGAGCGGGCAAAACCTTTAAGGACTGGCCGGAGATGGAGGGCAATATCATCCCCTATATCGGGGGAGAGGAAGAAAAGAGTGAGAAAGAGCCGCTTAGAATCTGGGGTGAAATCAGAGATGGGGTGATTGTTCCTGCGGCTTCTCCAGTGATTACCTGTCAGTGCATCAGAGTGCCTGTTCTGAACGGCCATACCGCGGCAGTATTTGTAAAATTAAGAAAGAAGGCAGACAAGGAGGAACTGATCGATAGGCTGGTCAGCTTTAAGGGAGCACCTCAGGAGCTGGGTCTTCCCAGTGCACCTTCCCGGTTCATCCAGTACCTGGAGGAGGATAACCGTCCTCAGGTATCTCTGGATGTGGACTATGAAAAGGGAATGGGTATCAGCGTAGGCCGTTTGAGAGAGGACAGCGTTTACGACTGGAAATTTGTCGGCTTATCTCACAATACCGTCCGCGGTGCAGCGGGAGGAGCCGTGCTCTGTGCAGAACTGCTGAAGGCACAGGGATATATTACAAAGAAATAAACCAAGTGACAGTTGTCAGGAAGCTGAACAGCTGCGAAAGGCAAGCCCTGTTATTCCGGAGCGTGTTTGAAAGCTGCTTTCTGCAGGAGATGCAGATTGCAGAGATGAATTTTCAGCCGCGCTTTTGGATGATCAGGGCTTGTTTCGGGAGAATCCATGGGAAAAGATTTGTATATTGCAGAGAAGCCAAGCGTGGCAAGAGAATTTGCAAAGGCTTTGAAACTGAATATGAGCAGCCGGGACGGCTATATGGAGTCAGAGGAGGCCGTGGTGACCTGGTGTGTGGGCCATCTGGTCACCATGAGCTATCCGGAGGCCTATGACGAAAAGTATAAAAGATGGTCTCTGTCTACCCTACCCTTTATTCCGGCAGAATTTAAATACGAGGTCATAGGCAGTGTGAAAAAGCAGTTTCAGATCGTCAGCGGGCTTCTGAACCGTGCCGATGTAGCTACTATCTATGTATGCACGGACTCCGGACGGGAGGGCGAGTATATTTACCGTTTGGTAGAGCAGCAGGCAGGGGTAAAGGGAAAGCAGCGTAAGAGGGTATGGATCGATTCCCAGACGGAGGAAGAGATCCTGCGGGGGATCAGGGAGGCCAAGGATCTGTCAGCCTATGACAGCCTGAGCTCAGCGGCCTACCTGCGGGCCAAAGAAGACTACCTGATGGGAATCAATTTTTCCCGTGTACTCACCCTAAAATATGGTAATTCCATTCAATCCTATCTCAAGCTTGACCGTGCTGTCATTTCCGTGGGCAGAGTTATGACCTGCGTGCTGGGAATGGTGGTGAACAGGGAGAGGGAGATCCGGGATTTTGTGAAAACCCCGTTTTATCGGGTGACTGCCAAGGTGGAAGCGGAGGGAAAGGTCTTTGACTGTGAATGGAAGGCGGTGGAAGGGAGTCAATATTATCATTCGCCGCTGCTCTATAAGGAGAACGGATTTAAGGAAAGAAAAACGGCTCAGGGTCTGATAGACCATCTGCTGGAGGAACCGACTCCGGCTCCGGTGGTGGAGGCCATAGAAAAAAAGAAGGAGACCAGGAATCCTCCTCTGCTCTATAACCTGGCAGAGCTGCAGAATGACTGCTCCAAATTTTTTAAGATCAGTCCGGATGAAACCCTCCGGGTGGTGCAGGAGCTCTATGAAAAGAAGCTCACCACCTATCCCAGGACGGATGCCAGGGTGCTGTCGGGGGCAGTGGCAAAGGAAATCTATAAGAATATCAATGGGCTGAAGAGTTATCCCCCTGCCGCCTCCTATGCAGTCCGGATTCTTCAGGAGGGGAGCTATAAGAAGATTGCCAAGACCAGATATGTGAATGATAAGCAGGTCACGGATCACTATGCTATCATTCCCACGGGCCAGGGTCTGGGGAATCTGCGGAGCCTGTCTCCGCTGGCGGCTCAGGTCTATGATGTCATCGTCAGGCGTTTTCTGAGCATATTCTATCCTGCTGCAGTATATCGTAGGATAGGGATCACAGTGGGAATGAAACAGGAGAAATTCTTCACTGGCTTTAAGGTATTGGCAGAGGAGGGCTATCTGCAGGTGGCCGGTTCCTCTTTTTCCAGAAAAAAGGAGGAGAACAGAAAGAGCCAGGACCGGGCAGAGGAGGGCGGTGAGGAAGCTTCAGGCCCGGGAGACACAGATGTCCGGGATCCTGCCTTCCTGGCCATGGCAGAGAAGCTCAGGAAGGGAAGCTGCCTGACGCTGCAGGGACTGGAGATAAAGGAGGGCGAAACCTCACCCCCTAAGCGGTACAACTCCGGAACGATGATCCTGACCATGGAAAATGCAGGTCAGTTCATCGAGGATGAGGAGCTCCGTGCCCAGATTAAGGGAAGTGGAATCGGAACCTCTGCCACCAGGGCCGAGATACTGAAAAAGCTGGTCAACATCCAATATCTTTCCCTGAACAAAAAGACCCAGACCATCACCCCCACTCTGATGGGGGAAATGGTATATGACGTGGTGGCAGGATCCATCAGGCCCCTTTTGGATCCGGCACTGACTGCCAGCTGGGAAAAGGGGCTGACGCTGGTGGCGGAGGGGAAGATCACGGAAGAGGAGTATATGCGCAAGCTGGATGATTTTGTGAGCCGGAGAACCAATATCGTGAAACAGCTGGAGAACCGGAGCTCTCTCTATCAGCAGTTTGAAGCTGCAGCCGGAAACTATAAAAAATAGTGTGATGAGGAAAGGTTTCGCACGCCTGGAAAGGAGCATGATATGAGCATGGAAGAATTTGCTGTGAAGAAGCTGTTTACGCTTTCGGAAACCATTGCCGCGGATATCTTTGAGGGGGTGGTATACCCCTGGGAGGTATTGGCCCGGATCGGTGACTTTATCAGGAGGCTGGGCGCCAGCCTGCCTCAGGACCGGTATGAGAAAAGGGAGGGAGACATATGGATTGCCAGATCCGCCATTATCTATCCCAGTGCCTGCATCCAGGGGCCGGCTATCATAGATGAAGAGGCCCAGGTGCGCCACTGCGCCTTTATCAGAGGCAGTGCCATTGTGGGCAGAGGAGCCGTGGTGGGCAATTCCACAGAGCTGAAAAATGTCATTTTGTTTAATAAGGTGCAGGTGCCTCATTATAATTATGTAGGAGACAGTATCCTGGGGTATAAGGCCCACATGGGAGCGGGCTCTGTCACATCCAATGTGAAAAGTGACAGGACGCCGGTGGTGGTAAGGCATGGGGAAGCCGGAGTGGAAACCGGTTTGAAGAAATGTGGAGCCATGCTGGGCGATGAAGTGGAGGTGGGCTGCAACAGCGTGCTCAATCCGGGTACGGTGGCAGGGCGCAAGGCCAGTATCTATCCCGCATCCTCTGTCAGGGGCTATGTGCCCCCAGGAGCGATCTTTAAGGATCAGGAGAGAATCATTCCCAGGAAGGGACAGAATTAGAGATATAATTTGAAAATATACTGGATTTTTTGTGGAAAGTATGAGAAAATAGTACTTGCGATTATGGTTAAATGATTAACAGGTTACATATTGAAAGGAGTTTTCACATGATTTATTCAAAGGAAGTTGAAGAAATGTGTACAGTAGCACAAGGCGTAAATCACGGCTGTGCTCCTATCCCAGAAGAAGCAAAATGGGTAAAGGCAAAGGAAGTAAAAGATATCTCCGGTTTGACACATGGCGTAGGTTGGTGTGCACCTCAGCAGGGTGCCTGCAAGCTCACATTGAATGTGAAGGAAGGTATCATCCAAGAAGCACTGGTAGAGACTATCGGGTGCTCCGGCATGACCCATTCCGCAGCAATGGCAGCTGAGATCCTGCCCGGCAGAACGGTGATGGAAGCTCTCAATACAGACCTTGTATGTGATGCTATCAATACGGCAATGAGAGAGCTGTTTTTACAGATCGTATATGGAAGAAGCCAGAGTGCATTTTCTGAAGACGGACTTCCGGTTGGAGCAGGCCTTGAGGACCTTGGAAAGGGACTCAGAAGCCAGGTTGGTACCATGTACGGCACCTTGAAGAAGGGTCCTCGTTATCTGGAAATGGCTGAAGGATATGTAACAGGCATCGCACTTGACGCAGAAGATCAGATTATCGGATACCAGTTCGTAAGCCTCGGCAAAATGACGGATTTCATCAAAAAAGGCGATGATCCCAACACAGCATGGGAAAAGGCGAAGGGCCAGTACGGCCGTGTGGCAGATGCTGTTAAGATTATCGATCCCAGAGAAGAATAAGGAGGACTTAGAAAATGGCATTGTTTGAATCATATGAAAGAAGAATCGATAAAATAAATTCTGTGCTGAACAGCTATGGAATCTCTTCCATCGAGGAAGCAGAGAAGATTACCAAAGATGCAGGCCTTAATGTATATGACCAGATCAAGGGCATCCAGCCGATCTGCTTTGAAAACGCATGCTGGGCTTACATCGTAGGTGCCGCAATCGCAATTAAGAAGGACTGCAGAAAGGCAGCAGACGCAGCAGCAGCAATCGGTGAAGGGCTTCAGGCTTTCTGTATTCCGGGATCCGTTGCAGATACACGTAAGGTGGGACTTGGCCATGGTAACCTGGGCAAAATGCTCCTGGAGGAAGAGACAGAGTGCTTCTGCTTCCTGGCAGGTCATGAGTCTTTCGCGGCAGCCGAGGGCGCGATCGGTATCGCAGAGAAGGCCAATAAGGTACGTCAGAAGCCCCTGAGGGTTATCCTGAACGGCCTTGGAAAGGATGCTGCGCAGATCATTTCCAGAATCAACGGATTTACCTTTGTGGAGACAGAGTATGATCCTTACACCAATACAGTAACAGAGGTATTCAGAAAATCCTATTCCGAGGGACTCCGTGCAAAGGTTAACTGCTATGGTGCAAACGATGTCTGCGAGGGCGTTGCCATCATGCATAAGGAGGGTGTGGATGTGTCCATCACGGGCAACTCTACCAATCCTACCAGATTCCAGCATCCTGTAGCAGGTACATACAAGAAAGAGTGCCTGGAGCAGGGCAAGAAATACTTCTCTGTTGCATCCGGCGGCGGTACAGGACGTACCCTTCACCCGGACAACATGGCAGCCGGCCCCGCTTCCTACGGTATGACAGATACCATGGGCCGTATGCACTCCGATGCACAGTTCGCAGGCTCCTCCTCCGTACCGGCTCACGTAGAAATGATGGGTCTCATCGGTGCAGGAAACAACCCTATGGTTGGCATGACAGTTGCTGTAGCTGTTTCCATCGAGGAAGCAGCAAAGGAAGGCAAGTTCTAAAAAATCGCGTAAAATCGAGGGTTTCCGGGTTCTGAAAAGTCCTGAGAAGCCCTCAGATTTTAACGGTATGTACCACGTATGTACCACGTATGTACCACTCGTATGTACCACGTATGTACCAAAATTCCTTGGCTGAAACAGTCGGACATACGAGCATAGCTTAATATAATATAGTTTATTTAAGGCTTTGTACCTGTGCATTTTATGCAGTGCAAAGCTTGTTTTTATGCATATTTATACATTGGTAAGGAGTACAAAGAAATGTACAAACGAGAAGTAATACTGAGTCTTGGATTCCTGTTATGGTATGGACTGGTAGAAGATACCTATTTCACCATTGCTTAAGGAATTAGTCTGCTGTACCCATACAGCTTGATTGTCGTGGTAGCGAGGTTCCATACTGTCACCATTGATTGCAAGTCCAAAGTCTGCTTCTTCCGGAACTTCTTCGCCCACTTCAATCATCTCAAAGTTTTCATCGTCAAGGAATTCTCCGGTACCGGCTGATGCCGAAAGGATGGACCACTTGATAGGTCTGCGGAAAGGAATAATGGTAGCTTCTTTCTTCTGGAACTGTTCAGAGAGCAGGAGCAGTCCGATGTATTCTAAAGCCTTTGCTTTTCCTTCCTCATTCAGCTTTGCTAATGGGTCATCCGGATTAAAGCCGATGAACTCATTATAGATATCTGTAATGCCAAGTATTTTGCACAGAGCGAGGAATTGATGTGCATTGGGATAGCTGATATCCTTTTCCCATGCGCTGACAGCTGCGTTAGATACGTTGATACCGTAGTTACGGAGCTTATCTGATAATTTTATCTGAGACAATTTTTTTGCTTTTCTGTAAGTGGCAAGTGTAACGCCAATTTTCTTTTCCATAATAGTATATGCCTTTCCTATATCTGCAAATTATAGGAAGGCTATCACGCAGCATGCGTGATTTGGTTCAATGAATTTCGGACAAAATTTATATCAATGGTTTTTATCAAACGCACAATCTTTAGTGCTTATGGCAATCGTGGTTATCGGTATTTATTTGGGATTTAAGAGGCTCTTCATGGGTAATAGTGGGTGGAAAACACCCACAACCCCAGTGTTTATGCTGATTATGCGGTTTTAGGTTTCCGATTGGGAAGTGGAATCCTCAAATCCGAGCAGACCAGATACACCATATCCAGCATATTTTGGATGTTCCGAAAACCATACGCCTTG
>JALESH010000083.1 GCA_022781985.1 Lachnospiraceae bacterium
GTATACCGACTTATCAATCAGCTCCTCTGCATATCTCAGCATTTTCTCCTGCAGATGATTTCCTCTGTATGCAGGCAGCACCACAGCAGATTCCATGTGAACCACCTTCCCAAGCTCAGCAAGAGGAAGCCCTATATCATATCCCAGATTGTCCTCCGCCGATCCCGGATATCTGAGAATAAGTCCTGCCACAATTTTCCCATCAGCATCACAGGCAGCAACGGCAAATCCGGAATCCTGTATATGCTGTTCCACATATGCCAGATCGTCACATACATATAGATCCTTATCCTCCAGTGCCTCAGCAGCCTCCACCATAATCCTATGGATGGAAGCTGCATCCTCCGGCCCGGCTCTTCTGATCAGAAAATCTCTTTTCATCCCGAAAACCTCTCTGCTCTCAGCTTCAAAGGCCTGATAAAGCAAGCCGTTTTGAATGCCTTATTGCTGCACAATAAAAAAACTCTTGATCTCTCAAGAGTTTTCTAAAGCTTTTACCAAAGCCTCAAAGCAGATAACGGGAATTGAACCCGCCTCTCCGGCTTGGGAAGCCGGCGTTCTACCGATGAACTATATCTGCAGAATATCAATCTCTGACTATAAACTTATCCAGAGCAGCTGTAATCTCTTCCTCCTGAGCACTGGTCTCCAATATCCTCAGTTCCAACACCTGAGTCAGATCCATACTGAATATACCCATTACGGACTTGGCATCCACTAGATATCTACCCGAAGCTAAATCAAAATAGCCGTTAAACTGCTCCATAATATTGACAAATTTCTTTACCTCTTCAATGGACTGCAATCTGATTCTAATGCTTTTCATCTGCCGGATAACCTCTCCTCTCCCGGGGGGCTGATACAGATTATTGTATGGATGCACTGTCCGGCTTATCATCAGACAGCACACCCGATCACACAACCTATATAGATTTTATCCCCTGTAGGCTGATTTGTCAACTATAAAATTTTTTCCAGAAGTCTGACTCTGTTAAAAGGGATGGAAAAATAATAGCCATCCGCAAATTCCTCTGTCATTGTCATCACCCGTTTGGCAATAGCCACTCCCGCCATCTCCCCCTCTTCTCTGCTCATTTCAGCGGAAAAGCCTGCCATTGTCTCTTCATCCACATGGATTCCTGCCATTTCATTCCTGATGAAAAGGGCATTTCTCAGACTGACAAGTGGCATGATCCCACACAGGATCCGGGCACCGGTCTCTTCCTTTACTTTTCTGACCCTCTCTGCATCCTCTGTGGTAAAGATGGGCTGAGTCAGGAAGAACTCTGCCCCCTGCTCCATTTTCCTCTTTGTCCTCTTTATTTCCACCTCCAGATTAGGGCGTCCCGGATTCAGGGCTCCTCCGAAGGTAATAGGATCCTTTACAAACTCCTCGCTGTTCAGTTCCCGGATGATCTTCATCAACCCTACAGCATCAAAATTAAACACACCTTTGATATCCTGTCTCATAAGCGTGGGCACCGGATCACCGGTGATTGCCAGTATGTTCCGCACCCCATTGATATATCCGCCCAAAAGCTGGGATCGCACCGCAATGGCATTTCTGTCTCTGCAGCAGATATGAGGCATGACACAAAGCCCTGTCTCGTTCTGTACCTTCATGGCCATCAGCATGGAATCAGCCCTGGTTCTTCCCGAGGGAGAGTCAGGAAAGGTCAGCACATCCACCTCCATGTTTTTCAGCCTGAAAGCCCCCTCCATCACCCTGCCGTCATCCACACCCGGCGGAGGCGACAGCTCTACTGCGATCAGCTTCCTATTTCCCTGCCTGCCGCTCCAGAAGCTGCTGTCCTTGATCCGCAGGCCCTTTGAAGCAGGCCTCATATGCTTCGGTCTCTTCCCTTCTGCAGCCCTCAGATCTATCACCCCGCACATTTCTTTGATATATGCAGGATCTGTACCGCAGCAGCCTCCCAAAAATCCCACCCCAAGAGCGGCAATGGCCTTCATCCTCTCCGCAAAATATTCCTTACTATTGCTGAATACCTTACGGTTTTCAATATATTTTGGATAGCCTGCATTGGGCAGTGCCGTGATATATTTTCCTTCAGGAAAATCCATTCCCTCCAGAAGCTGCTGCAGATGACCGGGCCCCACTCCGCAGTTAAAGCCTGCAGCATCAATCTCCTGTATGCTTCCGGCCTCCTCCATCAGCCTGCGGGCGCTGAGCCCTGCATTACTGTAGCCGTGCTGATTCACACAGAACTGAACGATAACGAAAACATCCCTCTTCTGCTTCATATCCTTTATGACAGGAAGGATATCCTCCATATCCGCAAAGGTTTCAAATAACAGGATATCTGCACCTGCTTGCACCAGCGCCTCACAGATCAGCCTGTACTCCTCCTGCCTTTCCTCTCCCGTCATGCCTGCGCCGTCTGACAGCGGCCCCAAAGCTCCCGCAATAAAGCAGTCTTCACCTATCTTCCTTCCACAGTCCTCTGCCGCTTTCACTGCATTCTCCCAGGCGGCCTTTATATTCCGATGCAGACCGGCAGCATCACAGGAAAGGGCTCTCCTGTTAGAAGCAAAGGTATTGGTTCTTATAAGCACTGCCCCTGCCTCCAAATATCCCCTGTGTACCTCCTCAACCCACTCAGGCTCTGAAGCATTGCAGCTCTCCGGCAGAGTGCCGTCTCCGTGAAGCTGGGAAAACCAGGTACCAAACGCTCCATCACATATGATTCTTTTGCCTTTCAGATACTCCTGAATTTTCATATCCTGTCCACACCCTTCTTAAACTATCTGTTCTCATTTACATAGATCTGTACCCTGCTTTGGATAATATCAGCCACATCCTTTACCTTTTTCTGCCCCGCAAAGTAGGCTGCCGCTTCCTCCTGTATGATTCCTACCAGCTCCTCATCATAGGTATAGACACGATTTACAGACCTGATATAATCCAGAACCTCGTCCACCTCTTCCTGTGTCATAGGCGTAATGACGACCTCCACATCTCCTGCATAAAAGGTCTCATCATACTCCACCAGAGCTCCGGTCTCATCCTCATAGACCGGCCTCTTCATGGCCTCCTGTCCCAGTGCCTCTATGCTTTCGATGCTCAGGGGCAGACCATATCCGATCTTACTCTGATATTCATCCGTCAGAAAATACCTCAAAAACTGCCATACACCTTCCTTATTTTTGGATTTGGAAGACATGGCCAATTCCAGGGTGGCAGAAACTGCTGCTCCATTCCCGTCCTCTGCCGGAAAACCTATCAATGTAATATCCTCGCCAAAGCTTCCTTTTTTGATACTGTTATAGCTGGAGAAGCTGTCCAGATACATCATCATCAGCAGTACCTTCCCCTCTCTCCACATAACAGGGTAGGTGTTCCAGTACTCCTCTGTATAATAGTCTTCTCCTATTGTTTCCGGAAACTCATTGGCAAACTCCAACAGAGAAAGGAAGCCCTCCGAATCAAAGCTGCATTTACCGCTGTCCCAGTCAATAAACTCCTCTCCCGTCATCTGAATGCTGCTGCGCAGAATGCCATTCCTGTCCATGCCATCAAAGTACTGCACTCCCTCAGGCTTTGATGCCATCACTGCCCTCAGCTCCTTCAGCGTCCAGCCCGGTTCAGCTCCCACATCCTTCGTCTTACCTGCCACCGTCTGGATAATAAAGCTGGGAGTCAGACGATAGAGCCTTCCATCGGTTTCATACGCCTCTAAAATATTCTGCAGATAGTCTTCCCGGTTCAGCTCTCCATCCTTCTCTATGTAAGGATACAGATCCTCAAACAGTCCCTTGGCCAAATAGCTGGAAACCGGAAGCTGATTGTTGAGCAGGAGAATATCCGGCACCTTTCCTGATGCAATATCTGTATTGAGCCTAGTGATACCAGCCATATAATCATCCATTGTATCGAACTGGCTGTAATCAGTAATCTGTATCCTGTAATCACCACTGCTCTTATTAAATTCCACTATCTGTCCCCGCACATCCCAGTCCAGGCCGTAGCAGGCCAGTGTAAGCAGCGTTTTATCCTCTACATCCTCCGGATCCACCTTGGTCATCCTCAGCAGTACATTCTCTCCAGTCATCTCATCGCTGGAAAGAGCATATATTTCCTTTTCATTCACCACAGCCAGACTGTTCACGTAGGGATAGACCATATCCGAGTCTATGAAATTCATCAACAGGGTAGTAGCCTCATCCCCAAGATTATAACCGTAAATCCCGGTATTTCCTACCAGATAAAAATCATACCCATTTCCTGTATATAAACTGTAGCTGCCCGAATTGCCCGGAATAGTATAGCTGTCAGAGATTTCTCCTGTCTCTACATCCAGTCTGCTCAGAACAAATTCATTGGAGGCAGAATTATAAAAATAAAGTACCAGGTCTCCATTGGCAAGCTGATAAGCCTCACTGCTTTCAATATCTGTTTTCGGCTCCACAGTCTTTATCAGATTGCCGTCCTCACCATAAAGCCTGAGTCCTCTCCCCTCCATCAGGGCGATCCTGCCGTCCCCAAGCAGTCTCATCCACTGCAGCCAGTAGCCCTCGCCTTCCGGAATATCCTCATTCAGAGGACTTTTCCACAACTCCTGACCGGACTCATCCAGCCTCACCAGATAATAATTATCTTCAAATATCACATTGTCCGGATCGCTCTCATCATAGCCATATTCATTCAATACAGCATAATAGCCGCCCTTCCCGTCCGGAACCTCCTGACTGTAGCTTCTGTTGTCCCCCGTCCTCAGCTCTATCTTCTCAAAATCTGAACCATCCGGATTCCTGCTGAGCAGAGTCATAACGGCACCGCCTTCCTCCTGCCAGTTATAACAGACCGCATACATCCTTCCATCCCTGATATAAAATCTGCTGAGAGTGCTCATATCCTCAACTTCTTCCAATTGAACCGCTTCTGCCTTATATACATAATCTTTGGAGGCAGAGATGTCCTCTCCTCCCTTTCCACAGGCCGCCAAAGCCAATGCCATGATCCCCACCAGGAAACCGATTCCCTTCTTTCCCATGCAAAACACCTGCCTTTCCACTTTCCCCCTCACTTCCACGAAGCCCCCTCTCCTATCAGAAATGCTTCCATTTATTCTTTTCTCCACGAAATCTCTCTACCAGCCTGTCTCTGCAGTCTGCCAGGAAGCAGCACACCGTCTTTAAGCTCCAGCTCTTTTTCCTCCACAGTCTGACCGATTCCACTGATACAATAGTGATCGGTATCAGCAGACTGAGTATCTGCAGGACGAGAAGTAGCGCAAACACATCCTCCCATCCTCTGGCCACTTTTTCCCAATAAGGATACCTGATGGCATGGGCATTCATGGAACGGATGCCGAATTCTGAAATTACGGTCAGAAGACCCTCCAGCCCATAGCGGGAAGAGTTCTCCACCACCCACATACTGTTCTCATTCATCCCAAGCTTCTGCTTCACATTTGTATATGCAAAATCCTTTACCGGATTGGGCATAACCACCTCATAGGTATTGATTCCAGAGGTACTCCCAAGCTCAGACAGGGTTTCAAACGAAACATACACCAGAGTCTCCTGCAGTCCGGCGGCAGAATGAAAATGGCTGTCCGCCCTTTTTATCACTCCGGAAATATAATGGGGGATCCCCCCTATGCTTACTTCCATCCCTACGATATCATTGGAGCCAAACAGCTTCCAGGCTGCATCTTCATCCAGAATGACCTTATCCTGCATCAGATCCTCTCCCGAAAAATAGGAACCGTACAAAAGCTGAAGAGGATGGAAGAAGAAAAAATCTCCCCCTATGCCCACGGCCTTTGCTTCCAGAGTGTCCGTATCACTGCTCATAGTGATGCTTCCCTGTGCGCTGTAGGCATCCACCCACAGCCGGGCAGTTTCCTTGGGAGCCGTGATAGAGGCCTCCTTCAGAAGAGTATCCAGGCCATGCCGAAATTCTAATATCTTATTTTTATCCACTTCCACATCTTCTGTAAAAAAACAGCTGATCTGAGCGCTGTCCTTTTCCTCTGACCAACGGAATGCTGCCGTCTGATCCTGCAGACCTCTTTTTTTCCCTTCAGAAAAAAGAGTCAGGCCCACCCAAAGCAGCAGACACAGGATAACCAACACTGAAATGACGATCTGTCTGGCCGATAAACTTTTAAAAAAACAAATCATTTTCTTCATATTCCAATTCCAAAAAGATGATAGATTATTCTGCAAGACGAACCTGCTTGCCTGCCTCTACCGGCTTGGTGGCCGTGGTAATGACATACTCATAGCCGTAAAGAGCTGATGAAATGGCCGTATGAGTATCATCCGACGCCAGCACCTCCACATCTGCCCTGGAGGCGATATACCTATTTCCCAGAGGACTGCTCTTGGATTCCACAATCAGGATAAATTTGCCGTTTTTGTCCTCCCTGATCGCACTGTTGGGAACTACCAGCTCATAGTCGGCACTTTTCTGTCCTACGGAAAGGCTCATGGACTGTCCCGCCTGGACATCACCCTCTATCTGAAAGGTCAGCAGCTTCTTCTGAGCCGGCTCATTAGGGTCAGGCTTAATGGATGCCAGAACCGCCTTAACACCGTCGAAATACCAGGCATTCTGGATTTCTGCCGTATCTCCCACGGAAAGCTTCTTTGCCTGGGCTGAGGTGGCTGAAAAGGAAAGGGTAAAGCCCTTGCCTTCCGGCTGGATCACGGCCAGAGCCTCTTCCGGCTTGGTAGACTCTCCGGCCGTCAGGCTGATTGCCGAGATGGTGCCGGAAATAGGGGCTGTGATGGTACTTCCCACCGATTTTTCCTTCAGCTTCTCCACCTCTGCTTCCTTCTCGGCAATCTGGGCATTCTTGGCTGTCAGACTGAGCTGGGCAGTCAGGGACTTGATCAGATCGCTCTTTTCTGTTTCCAGCTTAGTGATTTCAGCCGTAATCCTCTCTACCTGTGCATCCGCATCGTTCTTGCTGTTAGAGGCCTGGGCAATCTGGGTATTCAGGGCATTCTGGGCACTTATATTTTTGGCGCCGGCTTCCTTGTTGCTCAGTGCCTCCTGGGCCGCTCCCTGAGTTGCCTTGGCATTTGCCAGATTATTTTCAGCATTTTCCAGAGAAGCCTTTAAAGAGTCCAAAAGAGATTTATCGGCCTGATAGGAGGCCAGCGCCTGGGCTGCCTTGTCCAGCTCTCCTGCCGCCACCGTCACTTTATCCTGTGCCACCGTCACCGCATTTACTGCCGCATCATAAATGTGCAGCTTGATCTCATTATACTCCCTCTGAGCCGTGTCTATTTTCTCCTGATCCCCGGAGGCAACAGCCTCATTCAGCTTCTGCTGAGCCTGGGCCAGCCTGCCTTCCGCCTCTGCCAGCTGGCTTCTTTTTTCGGCCAGCTCTGCCTCCGCCGCAGCCTTTGCCTCCTGATGATTGGTCAATCCGCCCTCCAGGCTCACATGTCCGTTGGCATCGGTAACAGGACTGCCTAACAAGGCAATGGTTGCAGTCAGCCTGGCATTCACCTCTGTCATTTCCCCATTAATGCGTTCCACCTCAGCCTGGGCACTGGCGACAGAGGAAGTGGCAGAATTCACCGCCTGCTGCTCTGCCGTGGTATCCACCACCACCGCGTCCTGAAGGTTCTTCTGACTGGTCAGGTTATTCAGATTGCTCTGTGTATTCCTCTGATTTTCCGTAGCCGCTGTGAGACTGTTCTTCGCTGCCTTCAGCCTGTTGTCTATATCCGCAAGCTGCCCCTGAAAGGCTGCCATACTCCCGGTCTGTCCGCTCTCTACCCTGCTTATCACGTCACTGGTAATATCCCCGGTAAACAGGCCCGTCAGATAGGCCAGTCTCAGATCGTCCAGCTCCTTCTGGGCCTGCCGCAGCTCCTCACTCTCTACATCCTCCAGATAAAAAAGCACCTGATCCTTTTCCACCTGGTCACCATTCTTTACGCTGACACTTTCAATTTTCCTGCTTTCCTTCACCACAACCCTGTAGGGATCGGTGGCCTCCAGAATACCTGTTCCGCGTACTTTTTCCGTGATCCTTCCCTGCTGTACATACTCCGTTGCCACCTCCGGAAGGGAATAGTTCATGATGGTGTTGGAAAAGAAAGTCAGCAGCAGCATAACAGTCAAAAAAACGATGGCCGCATTCTTGACCCATTCCCTTCTCTTTGACGGATTGTTTTTTTCATTCATCGAAGTTTTTCCTCCTATCCCTTGATTCCGCCCTGGCAGGTAATTCCCTCCACCAGATAATCTTCCCCATAAAGAAATACTAAAAGTGTGGGAACCATATATATTGTTGCAACAGCAAATGCCAGTCCGATTTCTTCTCTTTTGATCTTGGAGAGAAAGACGGAAAGCGGATGTGCTGCTGTATCCGACAATAAGATCAACGGCTGCTCCACCATATTCCAGTAATCTATAAAAATCAGTATGGCCACGGAGCACATACAGCCCCTGCACAGCGGCATACAGATCCGCCTGAATATCTGCCACTCTCCCGCTCCGTCAATCTGCGCCGCCTCTATCACGGAAACAGGGATTCTGCGCATAAATTTTGTAAGCAGATAGACCGCAAAGGGAGAAAATACACCCGGCAGCCAGATAGCCCATCGGGTATCCAGTATATTCAGCCAGCCTGAAACCAGATAATTGGGTACCAGCGTAACCTGATAGGGCATCAGCATCAATATAATATATGTAAAGAAAATCATTTCCTTCAGCCGTCCCCTGTATCTGGTAAAGCCGTAGGAAGCCAGCAGAGCCACAAGCAGCTGAAAGATCACGATTGGCCCTACCAGGATCACCGAATTCCAGAATTTAAACAGATAATCCGGACTCTTAAGCAATACTGTAATATACTGGCTGAAGGAAACCATATCCGGTATAAATTTCAAATTTACCTTTTCTGCAATAAAGGTTTTTCCTCCGTTATCTGAGGTAGCAAACACCTGCCCGTAATTGGAGGATATCTCAGACGCTGCCATAAAAGAATTGGTCACCGTAAGGACAATTGGAAGGAGGAAAAGGATGGCAAAGAAGGCTGCCACCGCCCCGGCCCCAGCCCTTCTCACGTAGCTTTTTCCCTTTCTTATGCCTGCCCTGTGCCGGGGCACCCGTTCCTTTAACAGCTTACTTCTCCTGTTTCGTTTGATTCCGCTCATCCTTCCACATCCCTTCCGAAATAATTCTCTGCCAGGAAGAGAATCCCTATAATCACCACCATAACGCCGGCCATCATGATAGCTGCGGCCGACAGCTTCTGATAATCCAGCTTGGCAAAGGTATTGTTCATAAAATGCTGCATCATATACACTGTATTGTAAGGATAATCATCGGTGAGAAGATAAATCTCCCTGAATACCTTGAAGGAATTGATGAGAGACATAATTGTCACAAACAACAGGCTGGAAGAAAGATACCTGAGCTTGATATGAAAAAAGATCTGCCAGGCATTCGCACTCTCCAGCACAGCAACCTCAAGGATATCCTTTGGTATGCTGGACAGTGCAGCCATGAACAGAATCATATTATATCCCAGATTCTTCCACAAAAAAAGCACCACGATCACAACCTGAGCATGCTCTGATTTCAGCCAGTCCACCTTATCCGCGCCAAACAGCCCAAGGATGTCATTGACCATCCCGTTGTAATGAAAAAGCACCTGCCATATCAGTACCACAGAGGCAATAGGAACCATCATAGGCGTCAGAAAAAATGTCCTGAACTGACTCTTAAAGGGTATTTTACTCTCTAAAAGCATAGCCAGCCCCAGGGAAAGCAATACCGCCAGCGGTACAGCTACCACCGAAAAGGTAAGGGTATTATAGGCGGCCTGCTTAAAGGCTGAGTTATTGAACACACTGATAAAATTATCCAAAAATACAAATTTATGGCTGATCGGGTTATCTATCATGGAATAATAGACCACCACCAGAAAAGGAACTGCAAAAAACAGAAGAACTCCCATTACACTGGGAGAAAGGAAGGCAAATGAAAGCCTTCTCCCCCATGCATCCTTTCTCATTCCCTTTTTTTTCATCTTAGCTTTTTTCATCCCGGATATATTCTGCATCCTCATCATTATCGGTTTTCATTGACGTATATCTGAACCCTGTTCTGGATGATATCCGCCGCATCCTTTGCCCTTTTCTGCCCCTCGAAGAAAGCCCCTGTTTCTTCTGAAATAATGTTCATAATCTGCTCATCATACTGATACATGGTATCCGCGCTTTCAATCAGCTTCTTTACTGCCGCAATATCCTCCTCTGTGGCAGCATAGATTTCTATCTCAAAATCATCATAACCCCATGTGGTCTTGGGTTCCTTTTTTTTATTGCCGTCCTCATCCTCATAATAGCTGTCCTCCATATCCTTTGCAAACCGCATCTCCAAGGCAGACTTCATGACAGGAAAGCCATGGTTTTCTTCCTCTGTTCCCTTCTCCTGCTTCTCTTTGGTCAGTTCCTCCCGGATAAAAGCCCAGGCGCCATCCTTATAGGCAGACTTTGCACTGATTCCTGCCATGGAACCGGTCCCGCTGATCATGGAGCCGCTAGCCTTGGAAGTAGGGTAGCCCACAAAGGTTACGGGCTCTCCAAACATTCCCTGATACATCTGATATTCCTGAACTGACCCAATACCGGTGTTGACCATCATCAGCTTCCTCTCCCGGATTTTTGTGGGCATAGAGGGTTCATCATCACCGAAGGAGGCCTCCTTTTCGAACCTGTTGGCAAACTCCAGGGACTGAATAAACTCCTGGCTGTCAAAACGGCACTTTCCCGTACTCCAGTCCACATACTCATCCAGATTCATCATCAGGTTAAACAGCAGAATGGTTTCCTTGGTGGCATACTGATACAGCTCAGTACCCTCCGGCAGCCCATCCATCAGCTGCGTAAGCTCCTCCACTGTGATGCTGGTTTTCTCCCCCACATCAGAAACCCTGGCCATGGTGGTATTGATATAGAATCTGGGGGGCAGTGCATAGAGCCTTCCGTCTGTCTCAAAAGCCTGAAGTATATTTTCCACGTAATCCTCTTTATGAATCTCTGGATCTGCTTCCATATAGGGATATAAATCCTCCAGCACGCCCTTGGCCGCATACATTCTGAGATTTCCGCCAGAAAGATCTATGATATCCGGACACCGGCCGCTGATAATATCCGCATTCATCTGCTCTCTGGCTGCCTGATAGCCTTCTATGGAGGTATCGGTACCCTCCAAATACTCCTTAATTTCTATACGGTACTCCTGATTCGTCTTGTTAAAATCAATTATCTGGGATTTCATATCGTATCCCAGGCTTAAGGTACCGAAGGTCAGGATTTTTTTCTCTTTCACCTCTGATCCCTTTGTTTTTGTCAAATATACCATATCCGTGGTATTTTCACCATCCTCACTCCAGAAGGAGGTAACTGCCAAAATCCTGCCATCCTCCAGAATGCTGAAACTGCTCAGTCTGTCGCTGTCCACATCACAGTCGGTCCATTTCAGCACCTCTACCGGAGCATTATCCCCCATATTATAGGTATAAAGCCCATTGTCCACTGTGAACAGAAAATCTGTGTCCGTTCCCTGCATAAAGGTATAGCTTCCATAGTCTGAAAGCATCATCTCTTTTATGTTCTCCCCCACTTTCTTTGCAGGTCCGTCTATGGGATGGATCTCCACTCCCTTTTCGCCATAGTATACCGCCATAACCGTCCCATCCCTGAGTGCAAACAGGTCATTGATCCAGCCTTCCATCTCTATTTTCCCCAAGCTGTTCCCAGACGGATCCAAGATATAAATCTTATCATCACAGGCCAGATATAAGTTGCCCTCCTTGTCTGAGGCCATATTCTGTATATAGGTATACTGGGGTTCGTCCAAGGCATGGGTGACATCCACCCTGGACAGGACAGTCCCGTCTGCACGGAAGCTGCACACCTCCGTTTTCATCTCATATTCACCTTCTGCATCCCCATCCGGAACATACTCATCTGAAAACGTACCTGACAAAGCCGCCTCTGCGCCCTCTGCAACAGCAGGAGCTTCCTCTGTCTCTGTCTCTCCTTCTGCCACTGCTTCCTCCTCTGCTTCAGATGATACCGGCTCTGACTCTTCTCCAGGCAGCTCTCCCTCTGCCGTATCCGAACCCTCCTTCAGAATATTTGTAGTCACTACAGCCTGCAGACTGCCCTCCATATTGAAATTCAACCCGCTGATGCTGAAGTCCGATCCAAAATCAAGAGGAAGCAGCTCAGGCGTGGTCTCATCTGCCTTTAAAATACCCAACGACTGTCTGTAAACAGATGCCTCCTCATCAAAGTAGCCTGTAATAAAATAGATCGTGTCACCCATTACATTGATCTGGTCAGCACTCTGTTCCAGGCTCATGGTCTGATATTCCGGAACATAGACAAATTCCTTCTGTGCTGTAGTAGCTCCCTGTGTTTTTCCGCAGCCTGCTGCCAGCAGACCCAGCAGCAGAACACCAACTGCCATGGCCCTGCCCTTCCATTTTGATCCCTTAAAACCTAAATTTTTCATAAATTTTACTTCCTCCAAAATCACGCCTGAAAAGCTATGCCCCTCCCAGCCCCATTCCTGCTTTACACACTGCCCAGTCCGGGCTCTTCTCCCCTCTCCGAGCCTGCAAAAAATACTTTATGTAAAATATATCATAGTCCATGTTTTGGCACAATCAAACAATTCTTAATAATTTCTAACCTAAGCCATATCTGAAAAATCTTAATTCTTAAAGCTGTGTATGGGTGCAGGGATCCTGCCTCTTCTGCTGATAAAGGCATCACAGGAGAATCCATTGACCGGCATGATGGGGGCATATCCCAATAATCCTCCGAACTCTGCTGTATCGCCTACTCCCTTACCGATGACGGGGATAATCCTCACTGCCGTGGTCTTCTGGTTGACCATACCGATGGCCATTTCATCCGCTATGATGCCTGATATGGAGGAAGCCTTCGTATCACCCGGGATAGCGATCATATCCAGTCCCACAGAGCAAACACAGGTCATGGCCTCCAGCTTTTCCAGGGTCAGAGCGCCTGCTGCCACCGCATCAATCATACCCTGATCCTCACTCACCGGAATAAAGGCACCGCTTAGTCCTCCCACATAGGAAGAAGCCATGACACCGCCCTTCTTCACCTGATCATTCAAAAGGGCAAGGGCCGCCGTGGTTCCCGGTGCACCGGCATACTCCAGGCCGATTTCACAGAGGATATCTGCCACACTGTCACCTACGGCAGGCGTGGGTGCCAGAGACAGATCCACAATCCCAAAGGGGACATCCAGCAGCCTGGAAGCCTCCTGGGCAACCAGCTGCCCCACCCTCGTTACCTTAAATGCGGTCTTCTTAATGGTTTCACACAGAACCTCAAAGCTCTCCCCCCTTACTTTGCTCAGGGCAGTCTTGACCACACCGGGACCGCTGACTCCTACATTGATGACTCTGTCACTCTCGGTCACCCCATGGAAGGCACCTGCCATAAACGGGTTGTCATCGGGGGCATTGCAGAATACTACCAGTTTGGCACATCCCAGGGAATCTCTCTCCTTTGTCAGCTCGGCAGTCCTTATTACGATTTCTCCTATCAGTCTGACTGCATCCATGTTGATACCTGTCCTGGCAGAACCCAGATTCACCGAACTGCATACCCTCTCCGTGGAGGAAAGCGCCAGCGGGATGGATTCGATCAGCAGCCTGTCCGCCTCTGTCATCCCCTTGGAGACTAGGGCGGAATAGCCGCCGATGAAGTTTACCCCCACCTTCTCTGCTACCTTGTCAAGGGTCCTTGCTATCCCGGCAAAGTCCTCCTTACTTCTGCAGGCTGCAGCCCCGATCAGGGCAATGGGAGTCACCGAGATCCTTTTATTTACAATAGGAATACCAAATTCCCTGGAAATCTCCTCTCCTGTCTTCACCAGATCCTTCGCAGCCTCATATATCTTTTGGTAAATCTTTTCATTTAACCTGTCCAGATCCGAATCCATGCAGTCCAGCAGGCTGATCCCCAGGGTGATGGTTCTCACATCCAGATTTTCCTTCTCTATCATTTGATTGGTTTCTGCCACTTCCAATAGATTAATCATAGCTGTCTCCCGCCTTTGCTGTTATATTCTGTGCATCCTGTCAAAGATTTCTTCCTTCTGGCACTTAATGATAACGCCGATCTCTTCGCCCAGCGCACCCAGTTCATATACGATATCTCCAAAATGCTTTTCTTTCCGCTCCATGTCCACCACCATCATCATATTAAAATATCCCTGAACGATGGTTTGGGATATATCAAGAATATTGATATTGTTCTGCGCAAGATATGTACATACCCTGGCAATGATGCCTACTGTATCCTTTCCTACTACCGTTATAATGGCTCTCTTCATATCTGTCTGCCTGCCTTTCTCATATTTTCCCTTATGCTATTTCAATGATTTCCGACACTTCGCTTCTGTGGGCCACCCGTATGGGAAAATCTCCCGGCTGATACTCGTTGTCAGCCAGGATGATCTCCACCCTCACTGCCTCATAGGCCAGCTCAGGCAGATTATTCTCTTTGCTCAGGTGGCCCAGCACAACGGTCTGCATCCCGTCATGCAGCAGTCTGCTGAGGAGCTTTCCTGACAGTTCATTAGAGAGATGGCCTCTGTCACTCAATATCCTCTTCTTCAGATAATAGGGATAAGGGCCTACCTGAAGCATATTTACATCATGGTTCGCCTCTATCAGCAGGGCGTTCATTCCTCTCAGGCACTCCACCGTATAGTCATTATAGCAGCCCAGGTCAGTCACGATGCCCAGTCGCTTCCTCCCATGACTGACACGGTAGGCCACAGGCTCTGCCGCATCGTGGGATATCCTCATGGGATTCAGGGTCAGGTCCTTTACCCTGACCTTCTCATCAGCCCTGATTTCCCGGAACAGACTCTCATCAATCCGTCCTACGGTAGCGGACTGTCTGATGGCCTCCAGCGTCCCCCTGGTTCCATAGATGGGAGTTCCATACTTTCTGGCCATCACCCCCAGCCCACTGATATGATCCGCATGCTCATGGGTAATAAAGATGCCGTCCACATCCTCCGCCTTTACTCCCAGCCTCTCCAGTCCTTCTTTCGTCCTTTTTCCGCTGATTCCTGCATCCACCAGCAGGTGCGTAGCAGCCGAACCCACATAGATGCAGTTGCCGCTGCTTCCGCTGGCTATACTGCAAAACCTCATATGCTTCACCTGTCCCTCTAATCCTTCCAGTAAATCTCTATCCTGTCCCCATTCTGTAATGGCTCCATGTACTTTGCCGGCCGTCCGTTCAGCTGCGTTACCACCGCACTTCCCTGGGGCCTGCTCAGGTCAAAATCAATATATTCAAATATATCCACATAGATATAGCCCGCCTTCCCGGTCATAGCCACCGGCTTTCCATTCACCATGACGGCAATTGTCAGCAGCTGATCCTCTTCCCGACTGCCCTGCAGCTCCGGCTGTGCTTCTCCTGATACCGCTTCCTCAGAGACTGCTTCCTCAATCTCCTCCTGAGCGCCGCCCTGAGCCGAAAGACTCTCATTCCCTTCCCTGTCCTCTGTCTCTGCGAAAGCTCCAAAGTCCATCTCCTTCAAGGTCCAGGACACAGAAAAATTCTCATACACACGGCTATCCATGCGGGCCAGTCTGTTATTCACATACAGGTTCATATTCCCATCAATCATCACGTCCATAAAATCTGCCACCTGCTTTACGGTATAATAATTCAGAAGCTCAATGGCATCATTTTCCTGTATTTCATAATATGCCGACTGCAGTTCTCCATTGACGCTGGCAAACTTGGGCAGCCGGATCCTTTTGTTGTTTACGATGACCTCGATCACATCCTCAAATTCATTCAGGATTCCCAGCTCCATAGAAGCTGCTTCCCCCTCTGTAGAGGGAATCACCTCGATTCTGTCACCTCTGTGGATGGGAGTATGGATATCCGCCTTTTCTCCGTTTACCCGGATGACGGCTGCTTCTCCCGGCTGCCCACGGATGATTCTGGCCTTGCCGTTCACCGTAAAGCTAAGTGCCTTACCTCTCTTGGGAAAGAGTCCGTCATTGGGAAATTCAGCCTGCAAAGCAGCATCCACCACTGCCAGCATCTTATTGTCATAGAGCTTCAGTCGCTGACCGTTAAACTCTACAAATATAAAATGATTGCTTTGCTCATAGAAGCTCAGGCAGATACCCAGAGGTGTGACCAGCAGAGAATCCTTCTCCACTCCCTCTTCCAGAAATTCAATGCTCTGCATCACTTCTTCACCCCGGACTGCCACCCTTTCCCTTTGGATGCCCAGCTCATCTGCCAGCCTGTCAGTATAGCCCTGTATCTTGCCTCCGCCTCCCACCACAAAAACCGCACTGACAGATTTCCCGCCGTTCAGCTCCTTGATCCTGTCGGCCACCTGAGAAACCATGCTCTGAATCACAGGCTCTGCCACCTGCAGAAGCTCCCTGGCCGGGATCGTCTGCTGCAGTCCCATAATATCCTTATAGATAATCTCGGTCTCTTTGCTGCAGTCCTTTTTCATCTGCTCGGCAGTTGCAAAATCCACCAGGCAATGCCTTGCGATGGTCTCTGTCAGGGCATCCCCTGCCATGGGAATCATCCCAAAGGCAATGATGCTCCCATCCTTTGTAATGGAAATATCAGAGGTTCCGGCTCCTACATCCACCAGGGCAATATTTAACATCCGATACATCTCCGGAATGGCTATCTGAATAGCGGCAATAGGCTCCAAGGTCATATTGGCCACACTCAGGCCTGCGATTTCCACCGCCTTATTCAGGCCGTCCACCACATCATCCGGCAGGAAGGTGGCAATCATATCCGCAGCCAGCACCCTTGCCTTATGTCCTTCCGGATTAGTGATGGGATAACGGTTAATGTAATAATGCACCACAGAATATCCCACACAGTAAAACTTCATATCCGTATCGTTTTCCTTCTGGAACATTTCATAGGCTCTTTCCACCCCCAGAGAGGTCAGGGCATAGATATCCTCTTGGGTAATCTCCCTGTCGCTGCCGTAGTCGCTGTCCACTGTTATATTGACCGTGCGGAGCACACGCCCTGCAGCAGCTATACAGCTCTCCGTCAGCACCCTTCCTGTAGCCTCCTCCAGTTCCTCCTTCACCTGCCGTATGGTCTCTCCCACCTTATGTATATCATGGATCTGACCGTCCAGCATGGCTCTGGTGTCATGCTCCTTCATCCGCTGTGCAGCCACATAAAAACGATTTCCCGCACGATAGCCTACCGTACCTACCACGCTTCTTGTTCCTATGTCCAGTCCAAAAACCAACTGTCCTGCATGTTTTTTTCCTTCTGTCACAGATATTCCTCCAATTTTCTATCAATCTGCTCACAAGTATGCTGCAGGCTTCCACTGTTGTCAATCACTACCCTGCAATGCACTCTGTATTCCTCCTCTGAGAGCTGCCTCCTCAGAATCTCCGATATTTTCCTGTCGCTGTAACCCCTGGCCGCCTTCAGCCTGTCCCGTCTGACCTGCTCTTCTGCATAGATATACCAAAGCTCATCCAAAAGAGCCCCATAACCGTCCTCAATCAGCAGAGCTGCCTCCACAAACAGAAACTCCAACAGCCCCTTTTCCCTTTCCACCGCTATCGCTTCCAGAATATATTCCTTCACTGCAGGATGGATACAGGCATTGACTCTCTGAAGCAGGGCAGAATCCCTGAAAATCTGCTCTGCCATCCTTCCCCTGTGGATCTCTCCCTTCTGATCAAGCACCTCCCTGCCCAGCAGATGAACCAGCGCTGCATAGCACCTCTGCCCCTTTCTGCAGACCTCATGGGCCACCTCATCTGCCAGGATCACCTTGCAGTTATATCTGCTCTTTATATATGCCAAAATCTCTGTCTTTCCGGAGCCCACTCCTCCGGTGATACCTATTGTTTTCATCCTGCTGCCTTTATTTTGCCTCATACCAGTTTTCACCGGTGTGCATATCTATTTCCAGAGTAACCTTCAGCCGGGCTGCTGACTTCATCTCTTCCTCCAGGATCCTCCTCACTGACTCTTCCTCCTCCCGGGCTGTCTCTATCAGCAGCTCATCATGAACCTGCAGGATCAGCCTGGAGCGCAGCCCTTCCTCCTTCAGCCGCCTCCATACCCGTATCATGGCTATCTTGATAATGTCTGCTGCAGTTCCCTGAATGGGGGAATTCATGGCTACCCTCTCGCCGAAGGAGCGCTGCATAAAATTACCGGAAGAAAGCTCCGGCACCGGCCTCCTGCGCCCAAACATGGTAGTCACAAAGCCGTCCCGTTTTCCATCCTCCACCAGCTTGTCCAAAAATTTCTTCACTCCCGGATAGGTAGAAAAATACTGGTCAATATATTCTGCCGCTTCCTTCCTTGAGATGCTCAGATCCTGGCTGAGGCCAAAGGAGCTGATGCCGTAAACAATGCCGAAATTCACTGCCTTTGCATTACGCCGCTGCAGCTCCGTCACCTCCTCAAAGGGCGTATGGAATACCTTGGATGCAGTGATCCTGTGAATATCCTCATCCATCCTGTAGGCCTCTATGAGCTGCTCATCTCCTGACATATGGGCCAAAACCCTGAGCTCTATCTGTGAATAATCCGCATCCATAAAAAGAAAGCCGTCCCTGGGTACAAAAACCTTCCGTATCAGCCTTCCCAGCTCCATCCTCATGGGGATATTTTGCAGGTTTGGCTCTGTGGAGCTGATGCGCCCGGTAGCCGTGATCGTCTGGTTGAAGGTGCTGTGTATCCTGCTGTCCTCTCCGATATAGGCCGCAAGCCCCTCTGCATAAGTGGATTTCAGCTTGGTAAATCCCCTGTATTCCAGAATATCTGCCACAATGGGATGCTCCGGTGCCAGCTTATCCAGTACCTCTGCAGCCGTAGAATATCCTGTCTTGGTCTTCCTCCCGCCGGGAAGCTTCATCTGCCCGAACAAAACCTCTCCCAGCTGCTTGGGCGAATTGATATTAAAATCACATCCGGCCTGCCGGCGGATCCTCCTCTCCAGTTCTTCGATCCTGCCGTCCAGAGCCTGTCCATAGGATTTCAGTTCATCCGGCCTGACCTGGATTCCCTCTTTCTCCATATGATACAGTACACAGGACAGAGGCATCTCAATCTCCCTCATCAGCTCCTCCATCCCCGTCTGCAGCAGCTTTTCCTCCAGAACAGGGGCTGCCAAAAGCTCCACATAGGCCAGAGTGCAGGCATATTCTGCCAGCTCCCTTCCCTTTTCCCCGGCTGCCTGTGTAAGGGATGCCTTACCCAAAAGCTGGACTCTCCCCGGAACCATCAGACCCAGATGCTCTGCTGCAATATCTGCCGGTTCATAGTCATTTTTCAGGGGATTCAGCAGATATGCCCCTATCAGGATGTCAAAAAACCCCTCTGTCTCATCCGTTCCCAGATAGCGGTATTTTTTCTTTATGTCAAAGGTAGCAAGCTTTCGGCTGCCTGCCAGCTCTTTCAGTCTTTCTGTCAGATAGTCCTTGCCCAGTTCCCCGCCTGCCCGGAAAAAATATACCTCTTTCTCTCCCAGTCCCAAGGCAATTCCCAGGAAATCCTTCTCCTCCGGAGAATCTTCCAGCACCTCAAAGGAAACATAGCCCGATTTTTCTATCGTACGCAGCCGGGCAAAGATTTCTTCTGCCTGTCTGACCCCTGTAATTTCCCGAAAAAATTCCTTAAATTCATTTTCTGTGCCGCTTCTTTCAAAACGGCCCAGCATATTCTTAAATCCCAGTCTCTGAAACAGCTTATATGCCTCATCCGTGTAAAAATCTCTGATCCTTGCCTCCTCCAGACAAAAATCAATCTCTCCATTTGTGTTTATGGTAGCCAAAACCTTACTCAGATCCGCCAGCTCCCGATTGGCGGTCAGAGACTCTCTTACGGATTTCTTCGCTACTTCCTCCAAATGGGCATAGATCTGTTCCAAGGAGCCAAACTGCTTCATCAACTCTGCGGCGGTCTTCTCCCCCACCTTGGGCACTCCGGGAATATTGTCTGCCGCATCGCCCATCAATGCCTTCAAATCAATGAACTGGAGGGGCGTCACCTGATATTTTTCCTCCACATCCCTGGCATAATAATCCTCGATCTCCGTTCTTCCCCCCTTTGTCTTGGGAATGCGTATCTTAATCCGATCAGAGGCTATCTGCAGAAGATCCCTGTCTCCCGAGATAAGCGAGACCTCCAGCCCTTCCTTTTCCGACCGTTTTGCCAGCGTACCCAATATATCGTCTGCCTCCAGGCCGGGCTTTTCCAAAATCTTGATCCCCATTGCCTGAAGCAGCTCCTTCAATACCGGCACCTGCTCATGCAGCTCCTGGGGCATAGGCTTTCTGGTTCCCTTATATGCCTTATAGATCTCATGACGGAAGGTGGGTGCCTTGACATCAAAGGCAACTGCCAGATACCCGGGATTCTCTTCCTCCAGGATCTTAAACATAATGTTTAAAAATCCATATATGGCATTGGTATGCAGACCTTCCGAATTACTCAGGTCAGGCACTCCATAAAATGCCCTGTTCAATATGCTGTGTCCATCTATTAAAACTATCTTTTCCATCTGCTTCCTGTCTTCCTGTCTTCTCTTCCAAATTTTAATCTGATTTATATCATCATCCATACGGCAACAGCGATAATGACCGCAATGATCAGGATCTCGGCCCCATATATAATATAATGGAAGATCTGACGTATCTTCATCCTCCTTCTGGCCTCTTCCAATATCCTGTCCAGCTCATACTGTAAATCAAAGGTGCTTCCGGACTCCAGCCTGACCATCCCCTCCAAAACCAGAAACTGTATGGACAGCTCTTCTTTGCATTCCCCGCATTTGGAAATATGCTCCATGAATCTGCGGAGTTCTCTGTGATTCAGTTTGTTTTCCAAAAAATCAGGTATCATTTTATTTACTTCCTTGCAATCCATGGCAGCTCCTATCCATTTACTTCACTAGTACTATACACTAAAACCGTTTTTTTTAAAAGTCTCCATCCGAAATTAATTCAAAAAGAATGCCCGAAGGCAGCTTGATATCCGCCCCGGGCATTCCTCAATTTTTTATGGTATAATATCAGATTCTATTTCCTCTCAGAATCACCTGCAAAAGGGACAGATCCTCCTTTTTCAGCAGAACCACATTCGCTTCCTTACCCGGCGTAATGCTTCCGTAGCGATCATAGATACCTGCACTCTTGGCCGGATTCACTGCTGCGGCCTTTACTGCACTTTCCAGCGGCACCTGCATATTCTGTACGGCATTTCTCATGCAGTCCAGCAGATTGGTGGCCGAGCCTGCAATGGTTCCGTTGGCCAGAGTTGCCCGATTGCCCACTACCTTGACAGCCTGACCTCCTAGGCTGTAATCTCCATCCTGCAGTCCGGTAGCCATCATGCTGTCGCTGATCAAAATCACCCTGTCATCCCCGAAGATTTTGAAGGTAGTACGTACAACAGCCGGATGGATATGCACTCCGTCACAGATCAGTTCTACCTCTGCACCTGCATCAGCTGCCGCTCCAATAGGTCCCGGTGCCCTGTGAGTATAAGGATTCATCGCATTGTACAAATGGGTCACATGACTGGCTCCCTTTTCAAAGGCCTCCATGGCAGTATCATAATCTGCCGCCGTATGTGCAATGGACAGTACAGTCTCATCCTTCTTTTTTTCTATAAATTCCATTGCCCCATCTGTCTCAGGTGCAATGGCAACCAGCCTGATCATGCCTCCGGAAGCCGCATTGAGTCTGTCGAACATTCCTGCGTCCGGGGCAACAATATACACACCGTTCTGTGCCCCCTTTTTGCTTTCCGCTACGAACGGCCCTTCCATGTTGATGCCGCACAGATCCGCTGCCTTCTTACTGCTTCCTGCTTTTACATATGCCGCTGCTGTCTCACAGATCCCCTTCAGCGTATCCTCACCCAGCGTCATGGTTGCCGGAACAATGGAGGTTACACCCACAGAGGCTTCGTATTCCGCTATGGCAGTAATGGCCTCCAGGGTTCCATCGCAGAAATCATACCCCATGCATCCATGGAAATGGATATCTGTAAGTCCTGGAATAGCATAACAGCCAGTTCCGTCAACTACCTCCTCCGTCCCTGCCTCAGCCTCTGTTTTTACAAACCTTCCGTCCTTTATATAGATGTCCTGATCGGCAAATATTCCTTTTTCCGTAAAAACACTTGCATTCCTAATTATCATATATCCACGCTCCTTTCATGTGCTGTCGCCCCATCGGGCTGATGGGCGAGCTGTTACTTCACAAGCGACAACGCCGCCTCATCTGCCACTACCGTAACATTGGGATGAAGCTGCAGTACAGAAGCCTGCACCTGAGGCGTGATCGGTCCAAAGAAAGCATCTCTCACAATTGCTGCCTTATCCTCACCGCTGACAACCACAAGCACCTTCTTGGCCAGCATAATGGTCTTGATCCCCATCGTGTATGCCTGCTTGGGAACATCGTCGTAGGAAGCAAAGAATCTTTTGTTTGCCTCAATCGTAGAAGGCGTCAGATCCACACAATGTGTTTCCGGAATGAATTCCTCTGCAGGCTCATTGAAACCGATGTGCCCATTGTGTCCCAGCCCCAGGAGCTGAAGATCAATACCGCCCACGCTCTCAATAACCCGATTGTAGTCGGAGCAGGCCTTATCACTGTCCGGCTCTGTACCATCAGGAAGATGGGTGTTGGCCTTGTCTATATTTACCTTACTGAAAAGATGGTCATTCATAAAGTAATAATAGCTCTGGTCATTGTCCTTTGTCAGACCCTTATACTCATCCAAATTAACCGAAGTAACCTTTGAAAAATCCAGATCACCCTTATTATACCATTCTACCAGCTGCTCATAGGTTCCGATGGGTGTGGAACCTGTTGCCAGGCCCAATACGCAACTGGGCTTCATAATAACCTGCGCCGAAATAATATTGGCTGCTTTTCTGCTCATGTCCCTGTAATCTTTTGCTCTGATTATTTCCATTTTACTCCTATCCGCGTGCCGCACACGCTCATGCAACCTGATTGGATATGCTTATTTATCCAACGGCCCGTCCCCTGGACGTTACTTATAGTATATACCATCTGGTACCAGAATCCTATATTATTTTACATTATTTTTACCCTATATAATATAAATACAGACCGCTCTGGCCAATCTGCCAGGCCCGCCTGCCGCATCCATATAAATATCGGAAGCCCCCAGGGACTTCCGATAGCCAGGAATGGCAGTACAGCCTTTTATGCTGTATCTGCACTTTCAATCTCTATAGCATTTTCTTCATTTCATCGGCAACAAACTGTACCTTTGTTCCAACAATAACCTGCACAGAGGTTTTACTGGGTCTCATAACACCTGCAACACCAGCAGACTTTATCTTCTTCTCATCCACCCTGGTGTAATCCTTGATTTCAAGACGAAGTCTTGTAATGCAGTTGTCAAGAGATTTTATGTTCTCTTTTCCACCAAGGCCTTCCAGAACGATCTTAGCAACCTCTGTGAAGTTGTCGTTGGAAAGAACAACCTTCTTCTCAGCCTCGATGTCATCATCCTCCCTGCCCGGTGTCTTAAGATCCAGCTTTGTGATCAGGGCGCGGAATATTACGTAATAGATAACTGCTACCACCAAACCGATGGGAATAATCATCCATGTATTAAGTGCTGCAGGAAGCTTTGCACAAAGTACCCAGTCAATGAAGCCTCCGCTGAAGGTAAATCCTGCCCTTACGGGAAGCAGTGCGCAAACTGCACAAACAATACCTGTGATCAGGGCATGAACTACATAGAGTACCGGTGAAAGGAACATGAATGCAAACTCAAAGGGCTCTGTTACACCAGTCAGGAAGGAACAAAGAGCTGCTGCTCCAAGCAGGCCGGCAGCAACCTTTTTCTTATTTGTCTTGGCTGTGTGATACATTGCCAGAGCTGCCCCGGGAATACCGAACATCATTACCGGGAAGAAGCCTGTCATATACTGACCAACCTCTCCTGCTGTCGTAGTAGCCTCGTATCCGCCCAATCCCCAGAATTTATAGAGATCCGCAATACCTACCGCATCAAACCAGAATACGGAGTTCAGTGCGTGATGCAGACCGAAGGGAATCAGCAGTCTGTTGAAGAAGCCATAGATACCTACGCCCACTGCTCCTGTACTTGCTACCCATGTACCGAATCCAACCAGTAGACCGTATACAAAAGGCCATACGAAGAACAGGATCACACTTACCACAACTGTCACAGCAGAAGTTACAATAGCTACGCTCCTCTTGCCGCTGAAGAAGGATAAAGCATCCGGCAGCTTGGTGCTCTTAAACTTATTGTAGCAGCCGCCGCCGATCAAACCTGACAGAATACCAATAAACTGGTTTCCTGCGATTTTTGTGAAAGCCACATTGGCTTCCTCAGCTCCGGTAAACATCTGAATCGCCCCGGGTGACAACAGTGTGGTGATCATCAGATAGGATACCAAACCAGCCAAGCCGGCAGTACCATCATTGTCATCCGCCATACCAACCGCAACACCGATTACGAACAGAAGTGCCATGTTATCAATCAGTGCGGATCCTGCCTTACAAAGGAAAGCTGCAATTACATTTCCGCTTCCCCATCCTGCCGGGTCAATCCAATAACCCAGACCCAACATAATACCTGCAACCGGAAGACAGGCAACCGGAAGCATCAGTGATTTTCCAAGTCTCTGCAAATATTTCATCATATGCAATTTACCCCCTGTTTCAATTTTTTAATTTTTCACTGTCCTGCCCTGGCCACAGAACATGATTTCTATAACAAATACTATAGATTTTCTTTAAAAAATTTCTGAATAGCTGCAATAGCTTCTTCTTCATCAGGTCCCTCTGCCGTACATTTCACAACCGTACCCTGCACTGCGCCTGAGGTCATCAACGCCATGATCTTCTTTGCGTCTACCTTTTTTGAACCGGTATCCAGCGTGATCACGCTTTGAAACTGTGATGCTGCCTTTACCAGCATTCCCGCAGGCCTGGCATGGATTCCCAGCTTATCCTTGATCGTATACTCAAATTCCTTCACTGACCGCTCTCCTTTCCCATCAAGTTATATAGTAAATCATTGCTTTACTACCAATTCCAAGTTCTATTTCTTTATTTCAATCACTGTATCGCCCGGATTTACATCCCTGTCTGCTATTCCCACTACACTGCTGTAATCAGCGGAATTGCAGATCACTATGGGGGTAATCACATCATATCCTGCTGCTTTGATTTTTTCCAGATCGGCCTCGATCAGCAGATCACCCTTTTGAACCTTCTGTCCTTCTGCCGCCTTGATATCAAAGCCCTCCCCCTTCATAGCTACAGTATCCAACCCCAGATGGATCAAAACCTCTGCCCCATCCTCCGTCGTCATGCCAACCGCATGGCCCGTAGGAAATACTGTGGTTATCACTCCATCGGCAGGAGCGTACATTCTGCCGTCCTCCGGAATGACTGCTACTCCCTGTCCCAGCACCTCATCGCTGAAGGTGGGGTCGCTGACCTCCTTAATACTTACACATCTGCCCTTCATGGGTGAGCCGATTTCGGTCACCTTCTTTTTAAATGCATCAAATAGTCCCATTTCCATCCTCCTGTTTACTCATTCTACGCTCCATACAGATCCTTTATTCTCTTCACATTGAGTGTCAGATATATTCTTTCCTCTTCTGTCATGGAACAATCATATTTTTCCCGGATAAAAGCATCCACCCTGCAGACCAGAGCATATTCTTGGCTGCAGTACTCTCTGATAAAGTCAAAGAAGACCCTGTCTTCCTTTCCGTTGGCCGGAGCCTCCGTCATCATCCGATACACCAGATGCTTAAAATTGATAACCAGCCTGTCTCTGTGGCTTGCCCTCCTGCATGCCGGTATCTCATCCTCCATAATCTGCATCATGTCCCGGATCATCTGAGTCAGCGTACAGGTGGTACTGATGGCTGAGTCCAGCTCAGCATTGACCAGATGCAGGGCTATGGATGCTGCCTCGTCCTCCATAAGCCGGATTCCCGTCTTCTTCTCAATCAGGTACAGGGCATAGCAGCCTACCGTGTACTCGTTGGGATAAAACATCCTGATCTCTTCAAAGAGCGTATTGCTGCACAGCAGCCCCTCCTTGTGTCTGTCAATGGCAAAACTGATGTGATCTGTCAGAGTCAGGTAAACATTCTCATTTAATTCCTTTCCCAAGGTCTCCTTGGCATAAGAAATAATTTCATCCGAAACTCGGATATATTCAATAGGCAGCTTTTTCAGTAGCTCCTTGAACCGCTCCATACTGTCCTTGTTGTCCAATCTGAAAATCTTTTCAATCCTGTCCTCATCCAGTTCCTGCCCGGCCTTTCTTCCAAAACCCAGCCCCCTGCCCATGACGATCAGCTCATTGCCGTATTCATCCATCGACAAAACAATATTATTATTGATTATTTTTTCAATTTCCATTCCCATACCTGTCAGCCACGGCATATTATGGCAGATATCATCCCGAACAACCTATCTGTTCAAACAGTGCCTCTTTCACAGGCTGCTGAATAACTGCTAAAAAAAAACACAAATCCTGCAAAACAATCCACTTGTGACCATTTTACAAAATTTGGTTTTGCCTGCTCCTCAGTAACAATCCATTAATTAAAATTTTATTAATAAATATAAAAATATCATATCAACTCTTGTGCATTATGTCAAGAGAAAAAACAGAACTGCAGCTGGTATATCCTGCCTGAAGAAATTTTTGTTCCGGCAGTTTCCCGGTTTCCTACCGCAAAAAAAATCTATGCACATATTTCTATTCTGTGCATAGACCTTCCTTTTCTTTGTACTGCCGGCGATGGGACTTGAACCCATACGTGGTCACCCACAACAGATTTTGAGTCTGCCTCGTCTGCCATTCCGACACGCCGGCCTGCTTTCTCTAACAGCCGACTTATATATTAACACATTCAGCTACTAAAGACAAGCCTTTTTTATAATTCTTCCTGAATTTTTTTATAGATTTCAAATCCATCCAAGGTAGCAAAATAGTCCATGGGTTTCTCTGCCCTGCGAATCAGACTGACTGTACCATCCTCCCTGAGCAGCAGTTCTGCCGACTTCAGCTTACCGTTATAGTTATAGCCCATTGCATAGCCATGTGCGCCGGTATCATGGATAACCAGATAGTCTCCTCTCTCGATCTTGGGAAGCATCCTGTCCACGGCAAACTTATCATTATTTTCGCAAAGGGAACCTGTTACGTCATACTTGCACTCACAGGCCGCCTCTTCCTTTCCCAATACCGTGATATGATGATAAGCCCCATACATGGCCGGACGCATCAGATTGACCGCACAGGCATCCACACCGATATATTCCTTATGGGTATGCTTCTCATGGATAGCCCTAGTCACAAGGGCACCGTAGGACCCCATCATAAAACGTCCCATCTCCGTATAGATGGCCACATCTCCCATTCCTGCAGGCACAAGAATCTCCTCATACACCTTTCGCACCCCTTCTCCGATGGCACGGATATCATTCCCCTCCTGGTCGGGCTGATAGGGAATACCCACTCCCCCTGAAAGGTTGATGAATCGGATATTTGCCCCAGTCTCCTCCTTCAGCCTGACCCCAAGCTCAAAGAGCTGCTTTGCCAGCATGGGATAATATTCATTGGTGACTGTATTGCTGGCCAGAAAGGCGTGGATGCCGAAGTTCTTCACACCCTTTTCCTTCATCATGCGGAACCCCTCAAACATCTGCTCCGTGGTAAAGCCGTATTTGGCATCCCCAGGATTATCCATGATTCCATTGCTCATCTGGAACACTCCGCCGGGATTATAGCGGCAGCTCATGGTTTCCGGAAGGCCTCCCAGAATATTTTCCACAAAATCAATGTGGGTGATATCATCCAAGTTGATGATGGCTCCTGCCTTTGCCGCATAGGCGTATTCCTCTGCCGGTGTATCATTGGAGGAAAACATGATATCCTCCCCCCGGATGCCCATTGCTCTGCTGAGCATCAGCTCTGTCATGGAGGAGCAGTCACAGCCACAGCCATACTCCCTCAGGATCTCTATCAATGCAGGGTTAGGATTTGCCTTCACTGCAAAGTACTCCTTAAAGCCTTTGTTCCATGCAAAGGCCTCCTTCACTGCCTGGGCATTTTCCCTGATGCCCTTCTCGTCATAAATATGAAAGGGTGTAGGATATTCCTTTACGATTTCCTCAATCATATCCTTTGTCACAAATACTTTCTTCCTGCTTTGCCTGTCCATCCTTCTTTTCTCCTTTTGTCAATTCTTTCTGGATCCTGCTGCTGCCATGGCCGTCTTATAAGTTCTCTATCTGCCAATCAATAGGCTCTGCACCATTTTTCAGCAGGAACTCATTTGTCTGGCTAAAATGCCTGCATCCGAAAAATCCCCTATAGGCCGACAGTGGGCTGGGATGAGGTGCCTTCAGTATCAGGTGCCTGGGATTGGTAAGCATCGGGGACTTGCTTTGGGCAGGCCGTCCCCAGAGCAGATAGACAACAGGTCTCTCCTGGGCATTTACGGCCTGGATTACCGCATCCGTAAACCTCTCCCACCCCCTTCCCTTATGGGAATTGGCCTGATGAGCCCTTACCGTAAGCACTGTATTTAAAAGCAAAACCCCCTGATCGGCCCATTTTTTCAAATAGCCGTTATTTGGGATATAGCACCCCAGATCCTCATGCAGTTCCTGATAAATATTCTGTAAGGACGGCGGTATCTCCTTCTGCTCCGGCAAAACAGAAAAACTCAGCCCATGGGCCTGATGCTCATTATGGTATGGATCCTGCCCCAGCAAAAGCACCTTCACCTTGCTCAGAGGTGTAAAATGAAACGCATTAAATATATCCTCCGCCGGAGGATATATCACTGCACTGCTGTACTGTTCCTGTACAAACCGGAACAGATCCCTGTAATATGGCTGGGAAAACTCCAGTCTCAGTGCATCCAGCCAATCATTCTGTATCATACCCATTTGTATAAACCATTCCCTGAATCATTCCTATTTACAGTCTCACAGGCACTCCCCGCATCCGCAGATACTCCTTGACTTCCATGATTTCCAGCTCCTTATAATGAAAGAGGGAGGCTGCCAGCGCGGCATCTGCCTTTCCTTCCGTCAGGGCATCATAAAAGTCCTCTTTTTTCCCTGCTCCCCCGGATGCAATGACCGGTATGGAAACATTCTCTGCTACGGTTCTGGTAAGCTCTATATCATAGCCTGCTTTGGTTCCGTCTGCATCCATACTGGTCAGCAGTATTTCACCTGCGCCCAGATGGTCTGCTTTCATGGCCCATTCCACCGCATCCATACCCACATCCACCCTGCCTCCGTTTTTATAGATATTCCAGCCCCTGCCATCTGCTCGTCTCCTGGCATCAATAGCCACTACCACACATTGGCTTCCGAATTTATCCGCCGCATCACTGATCAGGGAGGGCTGATTGATTGCAGAGGAATTGATGGAGACCTTGTCTGCACCCTCCCTGAGAATCGCCTTAATGTCATCTACAGTACGGATTCCTCCTCCCACAGTGAATGGGATAAACACCCTCTCTGCCACGCGCCTGACCATATCCACCACTGTAGCTCTGGCATCACTGGAGGCTGTAATATCCAGGAAAACCAGTTCATCTGCCCCTGCCCTATCATAGGCTGCCGCTATCTCTACCGGATCCCCTGCATCCCTCAGATTTACAAAATTAACACCTTTGACCACTCTTCCGCCATGGACATCCAGGCAAGGAATCATACGCTTGGTATGCATCTACTTCCCCTCCCTTGGAATATGGATAAAATTTTTAAGCATCTGCAGTCCTGCATCAGAGCTTTTCTCCGGATGAAACTGACAGGCGAACACATTCCCCTTCTCTACGGAGGCATGGATCCGGGTTCCATAATCAGTCACAGCCGTCACTATATCCTCCTCCGCTGCCTTCAGATAGTAAGAATGAACAAAATATACATAGACATTCTCTTCTATGCCTTCAAACAGCCTTCCCTTCCCGGGATACTCCAGGGAGTTCCAGCCGATATGGGGGATTTTGATATCGGCTCTTTGAGGAATCCTCAGAATCTCTCCCTTCAGGATACCAAGCCCCTCCGTTCCGGGACTTTCCTCACTCCGCTCAAACAGAAGCTGCAGGCCCAGGCAAATCCCCAGAAAGGGGACATTCTCCCCAATAACCTCCCTAATGGTTTCCTCCAGACCGAAGCAGCGGAGCTTACCCATGGCATCCCCGAAGGAACCCACTCCCGGCAGAATCACCCTGTCAGCACGGAGGATTTTTTCTCTTTCCCGTGTGACAACCGGCTCTTCCCCAAGAAATTGAAGAGCCTTCTCCACACTTTTTATGTTTCCTGCATCATAATCAATTATCGCTACCATATGCTGTCACTTCCCAAGCCCCTAATTAGTGTTGATTTGTATTTCGATGGGCTGGCGAACTCCCTGGATCAGCTCACCCTGTACTCCGGCAGGTGCTTCCTGCATCGGCAGGGGAACAGCCTCTCCAACCGGACTCTCAGGCTGTTCATCCGTCACCTCTGCTTCCTCCGCAGGCAGCTCTGCATTCTCCACAGGCAGTTCTGCTTCCTCCTCCGGTGTATATGTATGCTCTACTGCCTCACCTGCTGATCCACCGGTCTGAACGGTCTCTTCTTCCAGAAAAATCTGTTCTTCAGGCAGAAGATCGGTGGAAGCAGAAGCCATCTCCTCTTCTTCTCCCGGCATCACAAAAGGCGTGCCATGTACCACAGACTCCAATTTTTTGGTATAGGTCAGGTCATCATACGAAAGAATCACCTTGGCAACACTTTCCGAAATATCATATTTATCACTGAGGATATTCAGAATCGAGTCATAAATGGCACTTACCTCCTGTCCGATATGATATTCCTCAGCCTCCAGAAGCAGATCCGGGTATTTCCGCACTCCTGACATCAAAGCATCTAAAGCATATACCTCTTGGTTCACACCCAGATAATTATGATAGGAATCCAATTCCCGATTCAGCTCCAGGATAATCCTGGATTTATTGAAAATAATGGTATCACTGCTGTCCAGTCTCTTACCATACAAAAGATCATAGGATTTGGCATAGTCCGACTCATAGTAGGCGATCCTTGCCTCTCTCTTATCAAAAAACCCCGGAACAATACTGCAGGATACTACAATCACTGCTGTAAACGTCAGGCAAACCCCTGCAATAACGGCTACATTCTTTTTCGAAACCCTTTTGCCGGGACGCTCACTTTCAAAATATCCGGGAGCCGGCTGCTGCTTCTCCTTCTTTTCCTTCTTCCTGCGCTTCGTGCCGGCACTGTTCTCTTCAAGATCCTCTGCCTCCTCCGACAGCTCCGGCGTCTGTGCTTTTTTCCCTTTTATCTTCTTCTTTTTCTTTTTCTTATCCTCCTCCTTGAGCTGCTTCAGCACATCCTTATTTTCGTCCGAAGGAACGATGCCTGGCTGCAGCTCCTCCTCAGCCCCCTCATCAGTTTCCGTAAGAAAAGCAAACATCCTGGCAAAAAGCCCCGGCTTTTTTGGTTTCTTTCCTGTCTCTGTCCCAGCTTCATCTGCTGTAACGATGTTTTGCTCCTGCTCCTCCTGTTCCTCCCCGGAGATACTTCCCAGAAGGGCCAGCATATCATCTGCAGAAGGCCCTGCCGTCTCGGTCCGGGACTCACTCAGTTCTCCGCTGTTATCTTCCATACCAGCCAAAGAAGCTTCCTCTATTCCGTGGGTAAAAGTCAGATCCCCTTCATCAGCTGCTTCTCCGGCCGGAACAGTATGATCCTCCGGATTCAGATCCTCAATTGCAAAATCATTCAGGACAAAATCATCCCCCTGACCGTGATCCTCTATTGCCAGGTCAAGATCACCTGCCAGGTCAAGATCGCCTGCCAGGTTCAAATCAGCCAGAGCCTTATTAATATCTACTCCAGCCGCCTCCTTCAGCTCATCTGCCGACATTTCATCTCCCGATCCCTCTTCGCCTCCGATCAGGGATTTAAGTAAATTATCTAAATATTCTTCATCTGAACCCATAACAACACCCTCACATTCATCTGTTTGATTTTAAAATTTCTACAGCATTATCTACTAGTTTATCATATAACCCCGGATTAGACAAACCTATTTATCAAAAAATCTATCGGTTTTTCCTCCAAGCTATACCCTCTCCCCTGAATTTCCTCTGTCAAATAATATAATTTACTGTGTACACGGAACAAATTTGACTTCTGATTCAGAAATACAATTTTTTCAAAGGGCCATCGGATCACTGTAGGATAAGCCATTCCCACTCCCAGCTCCAATACGCACAGCCGCCTGTTCAGTGTCCTCTGAAGCCATTCCATATAATGCTGCCACTGTTGGGAATATCCCTCCTCCACATATTGCTCCGTATCTGTATTATTAAATACCAATCCGGCTTTACAGACCGGACACAGCGGCCTTTGGACTGTATGGGGATCCCTCTTCCCCTCCATACATTCTGCTATTTCCCACAGCAATTTCTGATCCGTTTTAAATAATTGCCGGCTGCATCCATACTCACATTGGGTAAACCGGTATCCTCCGCAGGGTGTTACTATCCGGTCTGCCCTTAATCCCGTGTCATAAATACAGTCATCCTTCCTGATGGAGACAATAAAATAATCCTTATTCTCCAGAAGCTTTTCCAAAACAGCATATGCTGTCATCATCCTTTCTGTCCTGCTGCGCTTCAGCCGGAGCATCTCCCCATAGGGATGCATCCATGCCGGCCCCTCCTGCCGGATCCTGTCCGGGAATCCTGTACAATCAGCCGCTTCATACTCTCCAAACTCTTCACCTATTCCTGCCAGAACCACCTCTGCAGCCTCCAGCTTTTCCAGCAATATGCTCTTTATATCCTCCATATTGATCATCACCCTCCCTTTTAAGTCCGGAGACTCTGTTGTGATGGATGAAAAAGCCGGGAATCATCCCGGCTTTTTCATTTTAGACCTGCTTCGTCACAGGCTATTGAAGTAATTCATCAATGATATGGACTAAATTACCAATTTCGGGCTTTGAAAGCTGTGCATCGGCTCCCAGGGACTCTCCCTTTTTCTTCATCTCCTCATTCACAAGAGAAGAAAAGATAATGACAGGAATATCTTTTGTCTCTTCATCCTCTTTCACCAGCTTCGTCAAATGGTGCCCATCCATCACCGGCATCTCAATATCTGTAATGATGCACTGTACATGTTCATGCAGGGTTCCATCCTCCTTACACTGCTGGATCACATCATAAGCCTGCTTACCGTTTTCCGTGTGAATCAGATTTGTGTATCCAGCCTGCTTTAAGGAATCCACAATCAGCTTGTTCAGCAGCGGAGAATCCTCTGCGATCAAAATCGGCACACTGCGCTGAGGCCTGATGCCCAATGCTTCTATCTCAGATACCTTCAGACCTGTCTCAGGATTAATATCCGTGACAATCTTTTCAAAATCCAAAATAATGATAAGCTTCCCGTCTATTTTGATAATACCTGTAGAAATACCGTCCTCACTGGTAGAAACTGTAGCCCCCGGTTTAATGATCTGCCTCCATGACACCCTGTGTATTCCTAAAACAGCATCCACATGAAAAGCGATATCCAGACTGTTAAAGTTGGTAATGATAAATAAGGAATTCTCCTTCTCACTGTCCATATAATCCCGCATCTGCAGGCAGTTTCTCAAATTAATGGCTGTAATCATGGTATCTCTCGGCATAAAAATCCCTTCTATGCTGGGGTGTGAATTCGGCACAGGGGTCACCTCCTGATAAGCAATGATCTCCCTGATTTTTGCAACATTAATCCCGTAATGCTGTCCCTCCAGCAAAAACTCCAGAACCTCTAATTCATTCGTACCACTATCCAGCAGAATATTTGTATCCATATCCAATCCACCTCGCAACATCCTATGTATTTCAAGCTGGACTAATTATAACATACTTTTCTGAAAAACAACACAATTAATTAGAATTTATTCACGCTTTAGGACTTATCTTTTGTTTGATTTTTTCCATATATGCATTTTTTCAGCCTCCTTGATCAGTTCGTCCCTGAAATCAGGATGAGCTATACTGATAATCGCTTCCGCCTTCTGCCATGTAGTCATTCCCTTCACATCCACCAGGCCGTACTCAGTTACCAGCATATGGGTATTTGCCCTGGTGTCCGTTACAATCGAACCGGCCTTGAGGGTAGGGACGATCCTGGATTTCACCTGGCCATCCTTGGTCTTGAAGGTAGAGGAACAGCAGATAAAGCTCTTGCCTCCCCTGGAAAGATAAGCCCCCAATACAAAGTCCAGCTGGCCGCCTGCACCGCTGATATGTGCTGTCCCTGAGCTCTCAGAGCTGATCTGTCCGAACAGGTCCACTTCCACCGCATTGTTGATCGACATAAAATTGTCAATAGAGGACAGAACCCTGATGTCGTTGGTATAGTTTACAGGAGCTGCCATCACCTTAGGATTTTCATTCAGAAAATCATACATTTTCTGGGTTCCTGCTGCAAATGCAAAGCACTGTCTCCCCTTGTCGATGCTCTTCTTCATTCCTGTTACCCGTCCTGACTCTGTCATTTCCACAAAGGCATCCACATACATTTCCGTATGCACTCCCAGATCTTTCAGGTCAGAGGCTGCGATCAGCTTGCCCACCGCATTGGGCATTCCTCCTATTCCAAGCTGGATGCAGGCTCCATCAGGAATCTGTGCCGTAATATACTCAGCCACCTTCATATCAATATCCGTAGCTGCTGCGGAGGCCAGCTCAGCCATGGGATCATCTCTTCCTTCCACGATCATATCCACCTGGGAAATGTGGAGGCTCTCCTCAAATCCGCCATAGCATCTGGGAAGATTTTTATTCACTTCTACAATAATCTTTTTGGAATTCTCAGCAGCCGCCATCAAATGGGACGGATTTGGACCCAGGTTAAAGTAGCCATGCTCATCCATTTCTGTCACCTGTATCATCAGCACATCATTCCCTATGATATGATCCCTGTAGTACCTGGGCAGCTCCGAATAACGAATGGGGGCATAAAAGCAGGCTCCCGTGGCAATATGCTTTCTTTCCACCCCACTCATATGCCAGGAGTTCCAGATAAAATGCTCTGCCGGATCCGGTACATCAAAGACAGCCGGCCTCCAAAGGCACACTCCGCCCCTTAGCTTCACATCATGAAGCTCCTCATAACGGGCAGCCAGAGCCTCATCCAGCACTCTGGGATGTCCGCTGCACCAGCCATAATCCACCCAGTCTCCGCTCTTTACAATACTGACTGCCTCCTGGGCAGAGCATAATTTTTTTTCATACATTTGCTTTACGTCCATTTTTTTCCTCCATATCTGCATTTCGATTATTGCATTCATTGTAACCGCTGTGCACTCCGTATTCAAGACCTTTATTAAAGTTTTTATTTGAAAGACTCAATTCTGCCAGATGGAGCAAAAGCAGCCTCAGTAGGAAACTGAGACTGCTTTTATCACTGTCTGCCGATTATTATTTTTCAAGGGACTTGATCAGTGCATCGGCAAGTGTATCGAATTCAGGTTCGTTGGTCTCATCAGCAGAGGAATTCACTGAAACCTGAGAGCCTAAAACCAGACACTCTTTCAGCTCCTCATCAATAAATTCCTTCATCAAAGTACCTGACTTGATCGCCCATGTACCATTCTCTATGATTCCGAAGGTTCTCTTCTGGAAATTCAGTGTCTTGAGATGATGCAGGAAATCATACATCACAGGGTAAATCTGCAGATTGTATGTAACAGAGGCCAATACAATATGGCTGTATTTAAATGCTTCAGCAACCAGATAGGATACATGTGTGCTGGAAACATCATACACTGCCACATTCGTCATACCCTTCCTGCAGAGGGTGGATGCCAGGGACTGTGCCGCAGCCTCAGTGTTCCCGTACATGGAAGCATAAACAATCAAAACTCCCTTCTCCTCCGGCTCATATCTGCTCCACTTGTCATGTTTTTCAATATAGTAGTCCAAATCAGTACGCCAAACCGGACCGTGGAGAGGACAGAACATTTTAATCGGCACCCCGCCTGCTTTCTGAAGCAGATACTGTACAAAAGGTCCGTATTTTCCAACAATGTTGCAGAAATATCTTCTTGCATCGTCAATCCAGTCTCTGTCAAAGTTAACCTCATCATTGAAAAGCTTTCCATCCAGGGAACCAAAGGAACCGAAGGCATCCGCTGAGAAAAGCACTCCGTTTGTGGTATCAAATGTAACCATAGCCTCCGGCCAGTGCACCATCGGCGCTGCCACAAAGGTAACCGTATGCTTGCCAAAGCACTTGGTATCCCCCTCCTTCACCTCTTCCTTTCTTCCTTCTATGTTGAAACCGAACTGATGCATGAACATGAATGATTTCTCATTGCTGATCACCTTGCAGTCAGGATATCTGATCAGGATCTCTTCCATGGAAGCGGCGTGATCCGGCTCCATATGATTGATCACAAGATAGTCCAGATCCTTACCATCCAGTACCTCTTCTACATTTTTCAGAAAATCCCTGCATCCTGACCAGTCTACTGTATCAAACAAAACCTTCTTCTTATCCATCAGCAGATAGGAATTGTAGGAAACACCTCTCGGAATAGGATGTATATTCTCAAACAGATGAGTACGCTTATCATTCGTACCTACCCAGTACAAATCATCGGTTACCTTTCTAACACTGCTCATAGTATAATTACCTCCTTACGCATATTTATATTGATGAGGGAATAAAGTTGGCTTTTTCTTCTCCGCACTCAGGACAGGTCCACTCCTCTGGAAGATCCTTATAGCTTGTTCCGGGAGCGATTTCACCCTCCTCGTCTCCGTTTTCAGGAATATATTCATAGCCGCATCCAAGGCAGACATACCTTCCGATCGGAGCGGGCTTAGCCTCTTCTGCCACGGCACGCTTCATCTTCACCATCGGAGGCGCCGGCTGCTTGGGATTACCGTCATCCAGAGCCTTTGTAAGAAGAGGCAGAATCTCATTCAAATCTCCCACAATACCATAATCAGCATTCTTGAAGATAGGCGCATTGGCATTGCTGTTGATTGCAACAATAGTGGCAGCTTCCTTAATCCCCTTCAAATGCTGTCCGGCACCGGAAATACCACAGGCAATATACAGGTTTCCTGTAAACTTCTGTCCGCTCATACCCACATAACGGTTCAAAGGCACATACATAAGCTGCTCTGCAACCGGTCTGGAAGAGCCTACCGCAGCTCCTGCAGCTATCGCCAGATCATAAATAAGCTGCATATTCTCCTTGCTTCCGATACCCTTTCCGGCACTCACTACCCTTTCCGCAGATATAATTGGTGTATCTATATCAATGCCTACTGTGAAATCATGCCCGTCCGCCTTCAGATTTTCTACCAGCTGGCTTACCTTTTCCTCCGGACTGCCTTCCTTAAATATCATTTTCTTACGGCTGCCTGTGATAGCGCCCTTCTGCTTCGGCTTTGCAGGAGCCGCAGAAGCTTTGGCAGCTTTACCGAGAATATAAGAAGCTATGACCACATTCTGAATCTCGTTGGTTCCTTCATAAATAGTACAAATCTTGGCATCACGATATGCACGCTCCACATCCATACCCTTCAGATAGCCATTTCCGCCAAAGATCTGAAGCGAATCATTCACTACCTCCAGGCAAATATCAGATGCATACTTTTTGGCCATTGCCGCTTCCATTCCATAAGGCTCATGGTGCTCCTTTAACTCTGCAGCACTGTAAACCAGAAATCTTGCAGCACGGATCTTAGTGGCCATCTCTGCAATTTTAAACTGGATTGCCTGAAGCTGGGCAATAGGCGCCCCAAACTGCTCCCTGTCCTTTGCATATTCAACAGCCGCCTCATAAGCCCCTTGGGCAATACCCAGCGCCTGAGCTGCAATACCGATACGGCCTCCGTCCAGGGTGGCCATTGCGATCTTAAAGCCCTGCCCCTCTTTGCCAAGCAGGTTTTCCTTCGGAACCTTTACGTTATTAAACAGCAGCTGCGCTGTAGCAGAGGAACGTATACCCAATTTATCATAGTGATCGCCGAAGGTAAAGCCTTCCCAGCCCTTCTCCACAATAAATGCACTGATTCCCTTTGTGCCGATACCAGGCGTGGTCACAGCAAAAATTACATATGTATCAGCTTCACCGCCATTGGTGATAAAGATTTTTTCGCCATTCAGAATATAGTGATCCCCCACCAGCTCAGCTGTGGTCTCCGTTCCGCCTGCATCCGATCCTGCGTTAGGCTCTGTCAGTCCGAAAGCACCTATTTTCTCCCCCTTGGCCAAGGGAACCAAATATTTCTGTTTCTGTTCTTCCGTACCAAAAGCAAAAATGGGATAGGTACCCAAAGACACATGAGCAGACAAAATAACACCTGTACCTCCATCTACTCTGGACAACTCCTCTACCCCAATCGCATAGCTGATGATATCCTTACCCATGCCGCCGTATTCTACAGGATAAGGCAATCCCATATATCCCCTCCGGGCAAAATCCTTGATCTGCTCTCTGGGAAATTCACTATTCTTATCCAGCATAAAGGCAATGGGCTTTATCTCTCTCTCCACCCATTCCCTGATCTCAGCACGAAGCTGTTCATGCTCTTCCGATGTCTTGTAATACATAATTATTATCCTCCTTCCTATTTTTCTCTGCACTTTTATTAAATCTCATTATTTTGAAATTATTATTTTATACATATTATACAAGAAGAAAAAAAAGAAGTATGTAACATTTGTTACACACTTCAGAATATTTACATAAATTATAACAGCCTTTCCATTCTCTCTCTGTCAAGCACTCTGATTCTATCCTTTTCAACCTCTATCAGCTCCTCATCCTGCAGCTTCATAAGTGTACGGGAGAGGGATGGTCTTGCCACTCCAAAGAAAGCAGCCATTTCTTCTCTCTTCATTTTCAGCATTACTTCACCGGCATCATCCATATTATCAAGAAGCCATGTGAAAATTCGCTCCTGCAGAGAGGAATGACTTACCACATTTAGTTTTTTTATGGCCAGCCACTCCTTTTCTGAAAGAATCTCCAGCATATTTTTGACCAGCTGACTGTGATGATGGCAGGCATCGTCACAAAAACAATAAAAAAATTCCCAGGGAATCTGCAATACCTCTACCTCGGTGATTGCCTCTACATCATACCAGTATTTTTTACAGTTGCCGAAGAAATAATGCTCTCCAAAAATCGTATTCTCCTCAACCTCATAGAGGATATTCTTCTTTCCGGAACTCAGATTTCTGACAATGGCAACCCTCCCTCTCAATAAAACAAATATGGTTTCAGGCTTTTCCCCCTGACTGCATATGAGTTCACCCTGATGATATCTCCTCTTCCTTGCTTTGGAGCAAAGCACCATCCTTTCCAGACTCTCATCCGTAATATCATGAAAGAGCTTGTTATTTTTTAATAAAGCGCTGGCCTTTATTTCACTCTCCATACCTTCATTCGTCCTTATCAATAAAATAGTTCATGGTATTCAGCTGCAAATAAAAAAAACTACCATTCACATGATAGCTTAATAATCAGGATTTTGCAACAGCAATACTTCCCAAATCTCCTGAAAAAGGACATACCCTCAAAACCGAACACCTTATCACCTACAACCTTTCTTCTGCTCTCTCCCACTCCTATCAGCTTCCTCCAGCCTCTCTGGATAAGCCCTCGGCCTATTAGTACCGGTCAGCTCCACACATTGCTGTGCTTCC
>JALESH010000027.1 GCA_022781985.1 Lachnospiraceae bacterium
CGAAAGCTATGAGAAGCAGAAACGGTTTATCACGGATGCAGGACATGAAATCAAGACTCCCCTCGCCATCATTCGAGCGGATACAGAGGTTCTGGAAATGGATTTAGGCGAAAGTGAATGGTCGTCAGATATCAAAAAGCAGACCAAACGGCTGGAGCTGATTACCAATGATCTGATTTTTTTATCCCGCTTGGAGGAAGCAGGTAACAGCCTTCAGATGGTCAGGCTTCCCTTCTCAGACATTGTTGCCCAGGAAGCCGCCTCCTTCACTCCGCTGATGAAAACTCAGAATAGGATTTTTCAATGTGATATCCAGCCAATGGTTTCTCTGACCGGTGATGAAAAATCTATTCGTCAGCTTGTAAATATTTTAATGGATAACGCCTTAAAATATTCTCCCCCACATGGTCTGATCTCCCTAAGCGTAAAAAAACAGGGAAAACAGATTCGCCTTGCCCTATATAACACAACCGAAAAGCCGATTCCCAAAGACAGGCTTGCGATCCTCTTTGATCGGTTCTACCGGGTTGATTCTTCCCGCAATACACAAATAGATCTGCCAGCTTGTTGCATAACTGTGGCTGCAAAAAGGACTACTTCTCTTCAATTCGGCATGGATACCTGCTCTAAAATTCCGGTCAGATGGGCAATTGCCACTCCGTAATTTGTCATTGGAATGTCCTGCTTCTTTGCCCGGTCAATCCGTGATATTACATATTTTCGATTGAACATACACGCTCCGCACTGAATAATCAGATCATAGCCTGTTAAATCCTCCGGAAAATCGGTTCCGCTTACAATGTCTGTGATCAGTGTATCTCCGAAGCGTTTTTTCAGCATTCGGGGAAGCTTTACCCGCCCGATATCCTCTTTGAGAGGAGCATGGGTACAGCACTCTGCGATCAGTACCCTGGAATGGGCTGTAAGGGAGTCAATCTTCCTTGCCCCCTCTACATAGTAAGGCAGATCACCTTTATATGCTGCAAACAGAACGGAAAAAGAGGTCAGCATGCTCTCCTCCGGCTTATTCTCATAGACATAGCCAAAGACCTGGGAATCGGTGATGATCAGCTTTGGAGGACGGCCTAAGGCTGCAAGGGAGGAAGGCAGCTCATCCTTTGTTGCACTCATAATCAGGCAGCCTTTATCAAGCAGCTCTCTTATGGTCTGCACCTGGGGAAGAATCAGACGACCCTTCGGTGCCTGAATATCCTGAGGCATCACCAGCAATACCAGATCTCCCTTCTGTACCAGATTCCCCGTAATGGAATTATTTCCGTAATTTTCCGGCAGCTTTCTTGCCAGTTCTTCCTTTACCTTTTCTATCCCCGCTCCGGTTTTTGCGCTGACCGAAATTGCCTCCTCCCCCGTAACCTCCTTTAGCCAGGTATACAGTTCTGTCGCCTCCTTCTTCTCCGCTTTCCCAATCAGCAAAAGAACCGGCGTCTTTCTTTCCCGAAATAGATGATACCAATAAAGCTCTCTTTGAAAAATTTTTTCTGCATGACCCGCATTAAATTTCCCTTCTTCGCCCAACGCATCCACGGGAAAGAACAGAATGGCAATATCTGCCTTCTCCGAAGCCAGACGGGTTTTTTCCACACGCTTTTCTCCCAGCTCTCCCGTATCATCAAAGCCCGCTGTATCCATCAGGACACAGGCTCCGATAGGATGAAGCTCCATCGCCTTGTAGACAGGGTCCGTTGTCGTTCCCGCCGTTTCCGAAACGATGGACACCTGCTGTCCGGTAAGTGCATTAATGAAGGTTGATTTACCGCTGTTTGCCCTGCCAAATACGCCGATATGAAGCCGATTGGCAGAGGGTGTCTGCTGAAGACCTTCTCCCATATCCTTTTCCTCCTCTATTTTAAAAGCGGAAATCCCGCATGCCCCGGGAAATATCGTGAATATACTCATAGGCGGTCTGCTTTGCCCTGGGATTGGGGATTTCCTCCAGGCCGCGCGCAATCAGCTCCATCCCAATTTCCCTTGTCTCTTCACCGGCATAATCCTCTAAATATTCCTTCAGGGTCATCAGGGCATTGGGATGACAGCAGTTTAGAATCTGCATACTCTTGCAAAGTGCCATAAAGCGGTCTCCTGTTCTTCCCTCCCGATAGCAGGCTGTACAAAAGCTTGGGATGTAGCCCAGCTTCATCAACCAGTTTACTACCTCATCCAGGGTCCGGTTGTCACTGACATCAAACTGCTGTGAATTTTCTTCCTCCGGCTCTACATACCCTCCTACACTTGTTCTGGAGGCTCCGCTGATTTGAGATACCCCCAGATGCAGCACTCTTTCTCTTACCTCTTTGCTTTCTCTGGTAGAAATAATCATTCCTGTATAGGGAACCGAAATACGGATAAGTGCACAGATCTTTGCAAAAATATCATCGCTGATTCCATTGTCAAAATCGGAAGGGTCAATCCCTTCTGCACGCTTGATTCGGGGTACACTGATGGTATGCGGGCCAACCCCATGTACAGCCTCCAGATGCTCAGCATGCATTAACAGGCCTGCAAACTCATAACGATACATCTCCAGTCCGAATAAAACCCCAAGACCCACATCATCAATTCCCGCCTCCATGGCCCGATCCATGGCTTCTGTATGGTAGGCATAATCATGCTTTGGCCCTGTGGGATGAATGCGCTCATAGGTTTCCTTATGGTAGGTCTCCTGAAACAGGATATAGGTTCCGATGCCTGCCTCCTTCAGCCTGCGGTAATTTTCTACTGTTGTTGCCGCTATATTTACATTCACCCGACGGATTGCTCCGTTTTTATGCTTGATGCTGTAAATCGTATCGATGCACTCCAGGATATATTCAATGGGATTGTTTACCGGGTCTTCTCCCGCTTCGATTGCCAGTCGCTTATGTCCCATATCCTGTAAGGCAATTACCTCTCTTCTGATCTCCTCCTGGGTCAGCTTCTTTCTGGCAATGTTGCTATTTTTCAGATGATAGGGACAGTAGACACAGCCATTGACACAGTAATTTGATAAGTAGAGAGGCGCAAACAGAACAATCCGATTGCCATAATAATCTTTCTTAATCTGCTCTGCCAACGCATAAATTTCCTCCAGCTTTTCCGGAATCTCACATGCCAAAAGTACAGATGCCTCTCTGTGATTAAGCCCCTTCTTCTGCCTTGCCTTCTCCAAAATCCGGTCAATTACCTCCCTGTTTTCCTTGTTTTCCTCCGCATAGGCCAGGGTCTCTCTGATTTCCTTATCTGAAATAAATTCTTCTGCCTTTAACGATTTTTGATTATACATGGTGTTTTCCTCCCTTTTACCTTCTCTAGCTCATTTCAAGCGTCAAACCTGATTTTGCATATAATCTCTGCAGTCCCCTCTTGCTACCGCAACGGCATAACCGATGCTGTTCATCCGCCGCTCGGTACAGCAACGGCATTCTGCCGCCTCGTCACCGGTACAAATCTTATTGTCATACAGCTTATATTTCTCCCTTACATCAACGGGAGATAAATTGGGCATCACCACATTTGCCCCGGATAAAATTCCCAGCTCTCTGCCCTTGGGATGAATGGTACCCAGAGCCGTTGTTGCCGGCAGCAGTACCGGAGGATGAAGAAGCCGAATGATGGCAAGCAGGCGCAGGGTCATTTCCAGAGTTCCCGCCGCCTTTCCGCCAAAGGGCGTATCCTTTTGCGGAATAAAGGGCCCGATGCCCACCATCTGCGGTCTTAACTTTCGAATTAGCTGTAAATCCTCATAAAGAGTGTCTACCGTCTGTCCCGGAGACCCTACCATAAACCCACAGCCGGTCTGAAATCCGATTTCCTTCAAATCATGCAGGCAGCGTTTCCTGTTTTTCAGGGTAAGCTCCTTGGGATGCAGGATTCCATAGTGGGTCTCATCTGCCGTTTCATGCCGAAGCAAATAGCGGTCTGCTCCCGCATCATAGTAGGCCTGATAACTCTCTCTTTCCTTCTCGCCAATGGAAAGCGTAATCGCGCAATCCGGATAGCGCTCCTTGATTGTCCGAATCATCCTGCAAATACGCTCATCAGTAAAATATCCATCCTCCCCGCCCTGCAGAACAAAGGTACGAAAGCCCAGCTCATAGCCCGTGGCACAGCAGTTCAAAATCTGCTCCTGTGTCAGGCGATATCTTTCTGCCTTGTGATTACTCCGCCTGATTCCACAATAATAACAGTCATTTTTACAATAATTGGTAAACTCAATCAAGCCTCGGATAAACACCTGATTGCCATATATCCTTTGTGCTGTCTCCCTTGCCTGTCGTCGCAGATCTTCCACATCCTCTGTATTCTCTGTTTCAAGCAGACTTGTCAGCTGCTCTTTTGTCAGATTTCTTTTCTCTCTGATTTCATCTACCATCTGCCTGCATGACTGACTCATTTTTCTCCTCCATCCGTCGTTTTTATGGAAGAATATACTGCTTTTGCCGTAATCCCCTCCATTCTTCCGATTTTTCCCGTCAGCGCATTAATCACATTTTGAGATGCATCAATCACAATACTGATCACATGTACCTGCTTCTGGCGATAGGGGATACCCATCCTGCCAATGATGTAAGAGCCGTATTCATGCAGAAGCTGATTCAGTCTTTCTACCGAATTCGGATTCTCCACCATAATTCCAATCAGTGCAATTCTTGTTTCCATTTTTCCTCTCATTCTGCTGCTTTAGCAGCATTTTAATCACAGGGACTTTGTGCATCAGCACAAATCCCGGGTTGATAGCATCTAATTCTTTCAACCTTTCTTCCCTCCATTTTCCCCACAATAAAAAAGCCGCATCCGCTATAAAAGAAGATACGGCCAAAAGCACCCCGCAAGGGATGCTGCTTACCTATTGTCACCATATCTTCCACCTCAAAATATTTCAGTGTCAGGATGTTCTTTTTGTTTCTCTAAAGCAATCAGAACCGTTCTTTTTGCCAAGAGTATTTTTTATTATACACATTTTTTTCTTTACAGGCAAGTTGAACCAAATCACGCATGCTGCACCCACACAAAAAATAAAGGCTTTCCGAAGCTTTATTCTTCAAAAAACCTTTATTTTCAATATTTCCAGAGCTGCTAACCAGAATCGAACTGGTGACCTCAACACTACCAATGTTGCGCACTACCGACTGTGCTATAGCAGCTTAACAGTAAATGACCGAACTGTATCAGCCAATCACCGTTATTAAATATAACATAATGTTTTCTCTTTGTCAACATCTTTTTCTAAAAAATCATCTCTACTGCATTACTTTCATCAGGCTTCCAAAGAGCAGACTGCGCATCTGCTCCCTGCTGCACTCCCGTTCTTCCATATTGAGGGTATAGTAGGCTGCATACACCAACAGCCTGGATGCAATCTCCATTTCTATATAGGCTTTGGGGAGAGATTTTTTAATCACCTCCCCATCCATCCCTGCCCGGATCAGCCTTTCTATAATATCACCCGGCAGGCAGATATCCCCATCCCTTTCCTTTACCCTCCGCCGCAGTATTTTGCTGATGGGACTGTTATCCGTCAGAAGATGGATGTACTTGATAAAGCAGCCTCTTTTCACAATTTTTTCATCCATAGTACAAAATATAACCTCTATCATCTGGGCGAAATCATCCAGTGCATTCATTTTCTCCATAATCCTGCTGCAGATTGAATCAATATGGTAAAGGATTGCACTGCTGATGATTTCCTCCTTGTTTTTAAAGTATTCATAAGCAGTGCCTTTACCTATTCCCGCCCTGCAGGTTATGTCTGATACCTTGATCTCCTTGATATCAATATCCTCCGCAATCAGCTCCTCCACTGCATCATACAGCGCTGTTACCTTGGAAGGCAGTTTTTTCCCCGCCGTCATTATTATCATGCTCCTTTCAAAGTCCGGAGATTATCATTCCTTTTTCTTTCTGCGGCCTGTAAAGATGTCATAAATACAGGGTACCACGATCAAAGTCAGCAGGGTACCGTATATCAGGCCTCCTATGGTAACAACCGCCATAGGCTTAGAAAGATCTGCCCCCATCCCCGAACTGAATGCCATGGTAGATAGGGCCAATATGGTGGTCAATGCAGTCATCAGTACCGGGCGAAGCCTGGTGCGTCCGGCTTTCAGGATGGCCTCCCCCTTCTCCATGCCGTCCTCCCGAAGCTGATTGATATAATCTACCAGCACGATGCCATTATTTACAATAATGCCTGACAGCATGACAAAACCGATCACGGAGATAACGCTTACCTCGCTTCCGCTCAGATACAGCCCAAGGAAGCCTCCTGTAAAAGCCAGAGGTATGGTAAACATGATGATAAATGGGGACAAAAGGGACTGAAACTGGGCTACCATAATCAGATACATGAACAGAAGCGCCAGTACAAGCATCAACATCAGTTGTTCCATCGCCTCATTGATGGTCTCATTTTCTCCGTCCATAACCAGCGTATATCCCTCCGGCATCTCATATTCATCCAGCTTCTTTTGAAGCTCCCGGGAGACCAGTCCCACATTATAGCCCTCTGCAATGGATGCGCTTACGCTGATGCAGCGATTCTGGTCAACCCGGTTCACGGAACTGGGAGACTCCCAAGACTCAAACTCCGCGATCTCCTTCAAAGCTGCCTGTTCCCTGGTTCCATCCTGCCTGGTAATATCTATCATGATCTCCTTTAAGCTGTCTCTGGTCAGTGCCATATCCTCTGCATTCCTGACATAGACATCATATTCCCTGATCTCTGTCTCCAGGGCAGTGGCACTGGAGGCATCTGCCAGCTTCGCCGCAATCTGCTGATAAATCTGGGCCACAGTCAGGCCGTGCTCGATTGCCTTCTCACGGTCGATGATGATCCTCAGCTCCTCTTTGGAGTCCTCCATACCGTCAGACACCTCTGCAGTTCCCTCCATCCCCTCTACAATCACCGCAATATCCTTGGCCAGTCTCTGCAGGGTATCCATTTCCCTTCCACGCACCTGGATAGAGATGCCGCTTCCTCCCAGGGCACTCAGATCCATGGAAGAAGTCTCTACCGTGACCTCTGCCTCCCCGATGTCAGCCGTCAGCTCAAGAATCCTGTCTGCCAGCTGATTTCCTGTCAGCTTCTTGTCCTCTTTCAAAGTAACATAGATCACCGCCGCATCCTCGGAACTGCCGCCTGCCCCCATCAGCATGGACATACCGGAGGTGTCAGCCATAGCGCCCACATCCACCACATCCTCCAGGGTACGAATCCTTTCCGCAACCATATCCGAAACCCTCCCTGTTTCCTCCAGCAGCGTACCCTTAGGCATCTGCACATTGACGGTGATCTGGGTGCTCTCCATCTCTGGCATAAAGGCCGTTCCTCTGGACAGGGCTGCCGCGGCACTCCCCACCAAAAGCAGCAGAACAGCGATCAGCACCAACGGCTTATATTTTAAAAAGATCCGGAGCGCTTGCTCATACCAGCCCACGATCCGGGAGAAGAATCTCCCCTCCTTTTTCTCCTTTGTCTCAGTCAGCATTCCGGCAGCCATAGCCGGAACCACAGTGAGTGCAATGACAAGGCTGGCCAGCAGGGAATAAGCCATGGTAAGTCCCATATCCACAAAGAGCTGCCTGGTGATTCCCTCCGTAAACACAATGGGTGCAAATACACAGACAGTGGTCAGCGTAGAGGCTGTGATTGCATTGGCAACCTCCTTTGCTCCCTCTACAGCAGCCTCCCTGGCCCCCTTCCCTTCGTTCCTCATGCGATAAATATTCTCAATCACAACGATGGAATTGTCCACCAGCATCCCAACCCCCAGCGCCAGACCGGAAAGGGAGATCACGTTCAGTGTGACGCCGCTGAAGTACATGCAGACCACTGCAGTAACCAGACTGACCGGAATGGAGCAGGCGATCACCAACGTAGGGCGCAGATCCTTTAAGAAAAGAACCAGAATCAGCACTGCCAGCAGCCCGCCGAAGATCAGATTGCTGAAGATAGAATCCATAACCAGATCTATATAGATTCCCTGATCCATCAGGATGAGCATGGACAGACCCTCTTCTCTCTCCGTCATCTCCTCAAACCTGTCCTTCAGCTTATCGGACACCTCTCCCGTGGAGTAGCCTGTCTGCTTCTGCACTGTCAGCATGATACCCGGCGCCCCATTTACATTTGTATAACTATCCTCTGAGTTGTCTGTCATGAATACATCAGCCACATCTGAGAGGGTGATCACATCCACTCCCTCCATATCAGGATTCATGATGGGCATGGAAGCCAGCCCCTCCAGACTGTCCGGCTTGTCTCCCACCCGCACCAGATAATCAATTCCCTCCTCGGTGACATATCCTCCGGGCATGGAAAAGTTCTGGGCTGCCAGAAGGGATTTTACAGTATCCGCCGTCAGAATATGGGTCATATCAGCATTTTTGTAAGCCTCCTCCTTTGCCCCCTCCAACTGCTTCTCTCCATCCTCCAGCTGCACCAGAGCCTCCTCCAGCTGCTTGAATCCCTCATTGATCTGCTCCTGTCCGGACTCCATCTGCTTTTCTCCGCTCTCCAGCTGGGTTTCGGCCATATTCACCTGTACCTCGCCAAGATCCAGCTTGGACTGGGCATTGGCTATCTCAGCCGCCGCTTCCAGATTTCCCTGGTAAAGCTCCTTCAATCCCTGATCCACCTTGGCAATGTTTTCATTGATAGTGGCCAAGGTCTGCTCCATGACAGAAAGATAAGTATCCACTCCCATTCCCATGGTGCTGGCATTGATGGCATCCTCCAGCTTCACTACCTGCTCATGGACTGCGTTCCTCTGTGCCTCCAGCTCTGCCCTCTTGAGCGGCAGGGTACTCTCGTCTCCCTGCGCCAGAATCGTATCCAGCTGTGACTGCAGCTCATCACGCTGGGCTTTTGCCGCAGACAGTCCTGCCTCCGCTTCTGCCTTTGCCGCCTCTATGGAAGGAAGCAGATCACTCACCGGTGTCTCGGCAGCAATCTCCGTTTGAAGCAGGGCATTCACTGCTGCTCTTATCTCTTCCGGCAGTTCTCCGAAGGTGAGGCTGCCTGCTGCCTGCACACTGTCCAATGCGGCCAGCTGCTCTCCTCTCTGTGCGATGGCCTGATCCAGGGCTGTAATCCCTTCCCTCAGCTGGGGCAGGGCGGCCAGGGCAGCATCTATGCTCCTGATCCCCTCTTCCAGCTGCCCTCTTCCATTGCTGGCCTGAGCCAGTCCCTCCTGGGCCTTCTGCAGGGCGGCTGTCTGGGCCGTGATATCCATCTTGCTGGCCTCCAGATCGGCTTTTGCCGTCAGAAGCTGAGTTTCTGCCGCTGCCAGCTGCTGACCGGCCTCATCCCTCTTCTGGGCCAGCTGACTCCTGCCCTCTTCCAGCTGGCTTCTGCTTTCTGCCAGTTCTGCCCTGCTCTCCTCTATCTCCTTCCTGGAATCCTCCAGTTCCTTCTGAGCATCCGCCAGTTCGGCTCTGCCCTCCTCTATCTCCTGACGGCCTTCTGCCAGCTCCTCCTCCTTTTCTTCCATTTGTCCGGCAATATAGCCGAATACCTGCTCATTGATGGCATCTATCTTATCCTGGCGGATGATCACGCTGACGCTTTCCTCCACCAGTCCTGCGGCACTTACCGATGCCACCCCCTCTATACTTTCCAGCTCAGGCACTACAGTATTTTTGGCATAATCGCTGATCTGGGAATGGCTGTATCCCTCCATGCCCACTGCAGCGATCATGATAGGCATCATATCCGGATTCAGCTTCATAATGATGGGACTCCCTATGGAATCCTCCCAATTGGCTGATATCTGATCCAGATTCTCCCTGATTTCAAAGGAGACAGAATCCATATCTGCGCTCTGGCTAAACTCCAGGATCACCATGGAATAATTCTCACCGGAAACTGAGCTGATGCTTTCAATGTTGCTCACAGTGGCCATGGAAGCCTCCACTGGCTTGGTGACCGCCATCTCCACAGTCTCCGGGCTGGCGCCAACATATGTAGTCATGACTACTACATAAGGCAGGCTGATATTCGGCAGCAGATCCGCCGTCATCTTTGATAACGAAACCATCCCCAGTACAATTACCATAATCACCCCTACCAGTACGGTAAAGGGCTTTTTCACGCTGAACTTTGACATCTTTATACTTTACCTCTTCCTGCACATTTCCCTGCGCATCATCAATGCTCCGGTTGAAAACCCGATTCTTCGTTGTCGGCCGACCAGTCGGTCGGACACACCTGCATTATATTCACCTCCAAAACATAAGTCAATGTACTCATTGGGAAAAAAGTATTAAATTATTATAAATCCTGTCATTATCCTACATTTTTCATGGCTTTCCTAAGCTTCCCACGGATCCGCTGCAGGGCGTTGTCTGTCGATTTCTGATCCCGCCCCAGTACCTTGGCGATCTGTACACAGCGCATTCCTGTGATATACAGATCCAGCACCTGCTTTTCAAAGGAACTCAGCTCCCTTTCAATCGTCTTTTCCAGCGTTTCCACATTTTCCCTGTCGATGAACAGCTCCTCCGGGCTGAGCTCTGCCTTTGAAAACAGCAGATTCAGAAGCTCTGCATCCTCTCCCTCTGACTCTCCCCGGGCGGACACGCTGCTGTACAGGGAAATATAGGAATTCAGCGGCGCATGCTTCTGCCTCCCGGAAGCCTGCACCGCCGTATACATCTGCCTGGAAATGCACAGCTCGGCAAAGGTAAAAAAGCTGGCGTCCCGCCCGCAGTCATAATCCCTCACCGCCTTGAACAGCCCGATCATCCCCTCCTGGATCAGATCCTCATTGTCTGCGCCCAGAATGTACATGCATTTAGCCTTGCTCCTCACCAGGTTCTTATACTTGTCCATGATGTAATCCGTAATCCATTCTTCTCCATCACGGAGCCTGAGTATCAGTTCCTCATCACTGCACTGCTCGTAAGAATCCCTCATTTCCTGCCTCCCTTCCCCATACAGTCCTCCTCATTCTCCCTGCATCCGCTGCCTCACGATCTCATAGGCCAGTACCCCAGCCGCTACCGATGCATTCAGGGAGTCAATATCCCCCTTCATAGGGATAGAGGCTGTAAAATCACACTTTTCCCTGACCAGCCTGCTCACTCCCTCCCCTTCACTGCCGATCACAAGCCCAATAGGGCCTTTTAGATCCAACTGATACATGGGTGTCCCATGCATGTCCGCACAGACGAACCAGAGTCCCTGCTTCTTCAGGTCTTCAATGGCCCTGGAGAGATTGGTCACCTTGGCCACCGGCGTGTAATTCAGAGCCCCCGCAGAGGTCCTGGCCACCGCAGCCGTCAGCCCCACTGCCCTGTTCCTCGGAATGATCACCCCATGGGCGCCTGCCAGATTGGCCGTTCGGATGATAGCACCCAGATTGTGGGGATCCTCTATATTATCCAGCAAAAAAATAAAAGGAGGCTCCCCCTTCTCTCTGGCATTCTGAAGGATATCCTCTACCTCTGCATAAGCATAGGCTGCCGCATAGGCAATGACACCCTGATGCTTTCCCGTGCCGGACATCTGATCCAGGCGATCTCTGGGAACAAATTTTATCATACAGTCCTGTTTTCTGGCTTCCCGCTTAATGGTTGTTATGGGCCCGTCCTGGCAGCCATCCTGTATGAATATCTTGTCTATGGTTCTGCCTGCACGAAATGCTTCCATAACGGCATTTCTTCCCTCTATGGTAAATTCCTCATATCTCATGATCCGCTTTCCTTTCCCTGTTTTCCTCTAACTCTCCTTTGCCGGACATCCATCCGCCCCATTGGGAACCGTAAATTTTCATATATCCAGCCCGGCCCCGGCTATCCCCAGCCTGACCAGCTCGATCACCCTGTCCATTTTATCCTGAAGATAGAGGTAGCCCAGCAAAGCCTCCATGCCTGTGGCCTTCCTGTAGTCTATCACTGTGGCATTCTTGGCGGTAGTATAGGACTTGGCATTTCTGCCTCTCCGGTAGACTGCCAGCTCCTCCTCCGTCAGAGATTCCTGCAGGGCCTCTATCATTTTTGCCTGGGTTCCGGCATTTACAAATTTTACTGTCCTTTTATGCAGATTGGCTGCCGCAGTATTTCCCCTCCCTACCACAATGGTTCGTATCACTACATCATAAATACAGTCACCGATATAGGCAAGGGTAAGAGGTGAATATCCTCTGATATCCACCTCTTTGCAGCCAAACTCCTTTTTCAGCTTGCCCAGCAGGCTTAGACTCTTTTCCATTTAACACCCTCTCGGGTATCCTCCAGCAGGATACCCCTCTGCTGCAGCTGGTCACGGATCTCATCTGCCCTGGCAAAATTCTTTGCCTTTCTGGCAGCCTGTCTTTCCTGAATCAGCTTTTCTATATCGGCCTCCAGCAGTTCCTCCTTTTTTTCTACGATCAGGCCGCAGATATCGGAGAGCTGAAGAATCTCCTCCTTCAATGCCCTGATCCATCCTGCGGAGCTGTTTTCATTTGCATTGGTATTTGCAAATTTCACCAGCTCAAAAATTGCTGATATGCCATCTGCCGTATTAAAATCATCGTCCATGGCTGCGTCAAACTTCTCAAGGAAGCCCTCTGCCTCCCCTGCCAGCGCCTTTTCCTCCTCACGCAGATCCCCGGAAGCCCCATGCTCCAGCAGATAATTCAGATTGGCCACGCAGGTCACGATTCTTTCATAGCCGTTTTTTGCCGCCTCCATCAGCTCCCCGCTGAAGTTAAGGGGGCTTCTGTAATGGGCAGAAAGCATAAAAAAGCGCAGAACCTGTAAATCATACTTTTCGCTGATATCCCTCACTGTAAAAAAATTCCCTGCAGACTTTGACATCTTTTTGCTGTCAATATTCAGGAAAGCATTGTGCATCCAGTACCTTGCAAAGGTTCTGCCATTGGCTGCCTCAGACTGGGCGATCTCGTTTTCATGATGGGGAAATACCAGATCCTCCCCGCCTGCATGGATGTCGATCTCCTCTCCCAGATAGCGCTTGCTCATGACAGAGCATTCGATATGCCAGCCCGGACGTCCCTTACACCAGGGCGACTCCCAGTAGGGCTCTCCGTCTTTTTTCGGCTTCCACAGGACGAAATCCAGAGGATCCTCCTTCTGATCCTCACCGGAAACCAGCAGGGAACGGCTGCCGCCCTGTAAATCCTCCAGATTCTTATGGGAGAGTTTTCCATATTCCTTAAAGCTGCGGGTTCTGAAATACACGGTTCCGTCGGCGGCCTGATAGGCATGCCCCTTCTCCACCAGACTCTCAATCATCTCCACCATACCGCAGATTTCATTGGTAGCCAGAGGATGTGAAGTGGCAGGCTTCACATTCATAGCCTCCATATCCTTCTTGCATTCGGCAATATAACGTTCTGAGATCACCGATGCCTCCACGCCCTCTTCAATGGCCTTTTTAATGATCTTGTCATCCACATCAGTAAAATTGGATACAAAATTTACCTCATAGCCCTTATGCTCCATATAACGCCGCACCGTATCAAATACAATCATGGGTCTGGCATTGCCGATATGGATCAGATTATATACCGTGGGTCCGCAGACATACATCCTGACCTTGCCCGGTTCAATCGGAATAAACTCTTCTTTTTTCTTTGATAAGGTATTGTATATTTTCATTTTCAACTGACTCCTTCCGCTTCCCTTTTCTTCTGCCTCTCCATCTCCCTGACCACCTTTTCCAGCTCCAGCAGCCGATTGGTCAGCTCACTGTCAGCCCTCTGCAGGTTCACAATATCCTCCCTGACCGGATCCGGCAGATCCACCTGATCCATCTCCTCCTGAGGGCGGGTCTGCTTTTTTCTCCTGACCACCCGGCCCGGCACACCCACAACGGTGGAACCGGGCGGCACCTCCTTCAGCACCACGCTTCCGGCACCGATCTTAGAATTATCTCCTATCTTAAAGGAACCCAGAACCTTGGCCCCGGCGCTGATCATCACATTGTTGCCCACAGTAGGATGGCGCTTTCCGGTCTCCTTTCCCGTTCCTCCCAGTGTGACACCCTGGTAGAGGGTCACGTTATCACCGATAACGGTGGTCTCTCCGATGATCACTCCATTTCCATGGTCGATAAAAAATCCCTTGCCTATCTGTGCTCCCGGGTGTATCTCTATACCGGTCTTGCGCACTCCCCTCTGGGACACCCACCTGGCCAGAAAGTAGTGCTTCCTGAGATACAGCTTATGGGCAAGCCTGTAATGCAGCATCACCTTAAAGCTGGGATATAAAAATACCTCCATGGAGGAATGGATGGCCGGATCCCTCTCCCTGATTACGGCGATCTCTTCCCGTATCCGTTTCATAAGCCCCATACCTATATCCATACTCCTTCCAAAGTCCGGAGACCGGCACAAATCTGAACCGGAAGGCTGCTGCCTTTGGGTCTGCCTCCGAACATGGGCAGAAAATGTAATTTCCTGCTGTATAAGGAAGAATCCGCAGTACAAAAAAACTTCGTCCCAGCCCTGATCATACGATCAAAATCAAGAGACGAAGTCAATCCGCGGTTCCACTCTGTTTAAAGACGATGCCTGCACCGCCTTTCCCTCAGGGGACGTAACGTGTCCGAAACGTATCCGAATACCGGAACAAAAGTTCCTTCCCCGGATCAGCTCACAGATGCACTTCCGTTATCCCTGCATTAGGATTGCTTCCAGCCCACGGCATTCCCTCTCTGTAACCGTTGGATAACCTACTCTCTCTGCTCACAGCCTTTTCCTATACATTTCTCTGCCAAATCATTTAGTCTTCTTATCTCAGAATATGCAATCAGCCGGATTTTGTCAACCATTTCTTTTTTGATTTCATGAATCATTATTATGTTTTTCTGCATCTCCGGATGCAGATGGGGGCGATCTCTGGATAGGGATTCTGCTGTACTCTCCATACTTCCCCGCGTCCGCCCTGTGACAGCTGAGCTTAAGCCGAATCCCCTCCTCCAGGTATTCCTGCTCCAGCACCCGGGCATTTTCCAGCAGATAGGACACGACCTGCCCCCTGTCGTAAGGAAACAAAAACTCCGCCTGTACATAGTCTGCATATACCCGATCCAGGATCATACCGCAAAGCTCCTCCAGCCCCTGTCCGGTCTTTGCGCATATATAAATTTTATCCTCTCCCACCACCCTGGGGATGGGACCTGCTCCGCACAGATCCGCCTTATTATAGACATAAAGCATGGGAATACTGCCTGCACCTATCTCCTCCAGCGTCTCCTTTGTCACCCGGATCTGCTGCCTGTAATTTTCATCGGAGCAGTCCACCACACAGAGAAGCAGATCTGCATTCTTTACCTCCTCCAGCGTGGAGCGAAAGGCCTTTATCAGGCCATGGGGCAGCTTGTGTATAAAGCCCACTGTATCCGCCAGCAGGATTTCCCGGCTGTTTCCCATGTGGATATGGCGGACCGTGGTATCCAGGGTGGCAAAGAGCATATCCGCCTCCAGCACCCTCTTTTCCCCGTCCTTCAGATACCGATCCACCATGGCATTCATCAGCGTGGATTTTCCTGCATTGGTATAGCCCACCAGAGAAACCTTGGGAATCCTGGAGGCCATCCTGCGCTTGCTCTGTGTTGCCCGTTCCCTGGAAACCTCTTCCAGCTCCCGGCGAAGCTCCACCAGCCTTCTTTCTATCTTTCTTCTGTCCAGCTCCAGCTTCTTTTCTCCTGCCCCTTTGCTGCTCATGCTGCCGCTGGCACCACCCTGCCGGGTCAGCGCCTCATGCATTCCCACCAGCCTGGACAGCAGATACTGGAGCCGAGCCGTCTCCACCTGAAGCTTCGCCTCCCTGGTCTTTGCCCTGGTGGAAAAAATATCCAGGATCAAGGTAGTCCGATCCAGGATCGGCTTCCCGATTTCCTTCTGCAGATTACGAAGCTGGGAGGGGGTCAGGGAATGATCGAAAATCACCACATCTGCCTCCAGTGAGCCGGCATACTCCCTGACCTCCTCCACCTTGCCAGTGCCTATATAAAAGGCCTTATTGACTCCTGCTGTCCTCTGGGTAACCACTCCCACCGCCCTCATGCTGCAGGCCCTGGCCAGCTCCCCCAGCTCCTCCATGGAGCGGTCAAAATCCTCATCCTCCCCGGTATCCAACCCTACCAGAAGGGCTTTTTCTTCTTGAGGTTTTTTCCCTTCCTGCATCCTATCCCTGTCTCCTGCCTGTGCCATTTGCTTTCCCCTGTCCCTTTCTTTTTACTCTCCTTGTCCCGCTGCCTTCCTGCCAAAGGGAGATGGACTTTTCCTTACCATACGATCTCCTATACAATCTCATTAATAAAAACCTTTTTGAATATTTTCAATCTGCCCAGCTTCCTCAGCAGGGCAGCCGCCTCCTCAGACCCTTCGGCAGCCCTTAGCTCTGCTCCTGCCTCCTCCCTCCCCGGCACCTTCAAAAATTCGAAGCATTCCTCCGCAGGTCGATAGCCAAAGATCCATGAAATCAGGTTTTCCACAGCTATGCTGCATATGGGAAGCCGGCAGGCCAGGCCGCTCTCTCCCTGCCGCCGCCCTGCATCCCCTCTGCGGATCCCGGCCGCTGAAGGAGTGATCCAGCACTCCCACAGCCCATCATTTTCCTTCAGGAGGGGATCCTTTATCTCCATGGCAAAGGAAACCTCACCACTCTCTGTCCGAAGCAGGGAAAGCAGAGCCTGCACATCCACGACCCTGGCCATAATCACCGGGTCTGCTACAGCCCCGGTTTCTACAAGGCAGTTCCTCACCCCTTTTTTCAAAACCGCTTCCTGTATCCGGGTCTGAGCCTCCTCCCTGGTATATAAAAAATACCCTTCTATCCCTTCCTCTCCCCGCAGCAGGCAGATGCCCCCTCTCTGAGCCGCCAGCTCCTTCTCCATCACAGAATAATAGGCGGCATCCCGCCTGATGAAAGCATCGCAGTTCTGAGCCAGAAAATCCGAGGCAAAATCCGCCAGAGCCGAAAGCCCCTCAGGGCCCGAAAGTTCCTCCTGAGCTACCAGCTCCTCCGAAACAGGCCGGCAAAGCCCCAGCTTTTTTTTTGCATAGATATAAGAAAACTGATAGGGCTGATAGATGAGGGGATTGGCTGGCATCAGGAAGGAAAAGGGCTGCTTCTTTTCATACATATACCTGAGGGCTGCCCTCAGGAGCCTGTCCATATATCCCCTGTGCCGATACTCCTTTTTCGTAGCCACACCTATGATATAGTTGATTTCTGCAGTCTGAAAATCCTCCCCCACCCGGAGCATCATGGGATAGGGAGCCAGATACAGCATGGAAACAACTCTCCCCTCTCTGTCTCGGAGTACAAAAGCATGGTTGCGGACTGCCTTTTCCTGAAAATAATATTCTGTAAATTCCCTGGAATCCTCATAGAACACCTCCTCCCATAAGGAGCGAAGGGCAAGACAGCCCTCTCCCTCCAATTCCTCCATCCTGATTTCATCCATTCCGCTCATCCTGTCATCCTTCATTTCTCATCCTTTCTTCACATCCTTCTTTTCCCTGGACCTTATGGGACATCCGCAGCAGTCTCCGCATTGCTTTTGCTCAGTCACATCCTCTGCATACAGGTTCACCGGGCTGGTCAGCAGGCAGACCGCCTGGGCAGAAATACCCTCCCCGCTTCCGGTAAATCCCAGCCCCTCCTCGGTGGTGGCCTTTACATTGATCTGCATTTTGCCGATACCCAGAGCCCTCCCTATATTTTCTCTCATCAGTTCCATATAAGGTCCCATCTTCGGTGCCTGGGCTATGATTACCGCATCTATGTTTTCCACCAGAAAACAGTTTTCCTCCAGCAGGCTGCCCACATGCTCCAGCAGCTTAAGGGATGAGATTCCCCTGTAGGCCGGATCTGTGTCCGGAAAATGCTTCCCTATGTCTCCCAGTGCTGCAGCCCCCAGCAGGGCATCCATAACAGCATGCAGGAGCACATCTGCATCGGAATGCCCTAAAAGTCCCTTTTCATAAGGGATCCTGACTCCTCCCATGATAAGCTCCCTGCCCTCAGCCAGCCTGTGCACGTCATATCCTATACCTATTCTCATCCTTTATCCTGTTTCCTTTCCTTTTTTACATTTTACAGTTTTACAGCTTGATTATAGCATTATTGTTGCAATATAGGAACAGCTTCATTCATCCCGAATCCTTCCTTGCGGTTCACTCCGTTACTGGTGCGGCAATCCTTCTGCTGAATTCCTCAATACAGGCTGCCATTTCCTCCGGTGCCTCCTGATTTACCTCATGGCCAGCATTTGGAATCCGCCGAAGTTCAGCTCCGGGAACAAGATCCGCCAGTCTCTCTGCCGCTTTCAGGTTTGCCTTGTCCTTCTGCCCGCAAAGAATCAAGACAGGGACACTGATTTCACACAGACCACTGCGAAAATCCAGGCTCATCATAGAATTTGTCAAGCGGATCATGGTCTTTTTATCAATTCCTGACGCCCGAAACAGATTTTCCGGCAGCAGGTGAAAGATCAGGTTCTGCAGCTTTAACAGCAGCCTTGGCATCCTGTATTGGGGAGCAATTAAAATGAAAGATTTGACTTTTTCAGGATGGTCAACTGCATAGTTTAATGCCAGCACTGCCCCCAGAGAAATCCCGCATAGATTCACTGCTTCACCAGTATCAGCACAATACTTTTCAAATGCTTGGTACAGCCTGCCGTAAACCGCCTCTCCGTTGTCCGGAAAGGAAAACAGGTCAGGGCAGCTGATCTTCCTGTCTGCCGAAAGATGATCTTTCACTTTATTCCAGCTGGACGGCTTCTGCCCCAGTCCATGAATAAAAATCCAGTTCATGACTTCTCCTCCTAGCATGTTTGAATTTTGCCTTCTTATCGTATGTATGATACCAGTGCAAAAAGCCATTCACTACTTGTGCGAAGCACGGAACAATCCGTTGGTATCATTTTGCACTGGTATCATGTATAAATATAGCATTTCCTGCATTTACCTGTCTACCCATATAGATCAGAAGCAAAGCCTGAAACAACATCCATGCTATTCCCTTCAACAATACCGCAAAGCTGCATACTCTATACTAAAACCCATAGAGGAAGCCCTATGCAACCATCTATCAATTATACAGGAATCACCGGCATCATTGAACGCATTTCCCCCCTGCAGAATGAATGCTGCAATCAGAACATAGTCCTCCGTACGATGAACGGAATCGTCCATTTTATTCTTTCTCCCGGAACCTATGTTGCCGACAATACCCCCCTGCGCACCGGCATGCAGGTCACAGCCTTCTATGATGCCAACCTGCCGGTCCCCCTCATCTATCCGCCCCGGTATCAGGCAGCCTTCATCAGCCGCACAGAGCCAAACGAAAGCATTATTGTCTCCTTCTTCGACAGGAACCTGCTTGCTGCAGAAGGCCAGCTGAAGCTCAACATAGGTTCGGAAACCCGTATCAGCACAGCCAATGGGCAGCGCTATACCTGCAGCCTGGGCAATAACCTTATGATGGTATATTACAGTGCCACAACCAGAAGCATCCCTCCCCAGACCACACCTGACCGGATTATTATTTTCTGTTGACCGCTGCTGATATACAGACTCCTTTTTCTGCGTATACTAATCTGTGTATACCAAGAAAAAGGAGTCAGGTTTATGCAAAAAAAATTATTCCGTTATACCCTGCTTGGCATATTCTGCACATCCATAGCAGGAACGCTTTTCCACTTTTTATACCAATGGAGCGGCACTTTCTTCATCGCCCTGATAGCACCAGTGAATGAATCCATCTGGGAACACATGAAGCTGCTTTACTTCCCTATGCTCTTTTACTGCACCTTCGAAAACTGTAGGCTGAAACCGGATTTCCCATCCCTGGCCTGCAGCAATAAGGCCGCCCTCCTCCTGGGGACCTTTCTAATTCCCGTCCTCTTTTATACCTACTCAGGGATTTTGGGAACCAATTATCCTATTTTGGATGCAGGGATTCTCTATCTCAGCACGGTAATCGCTTTTATATTCAGCTATAAGCTTACCCTGAAAAAGCCGGGGCAGACACAATGCCTTTTGCTGAATGCAGCTGTGTTCCTTTTGTGCCTCTGCTTTATCATCTTCACCTTCCGCCCTCCTGAGATCGGTATATTCAGAGTTCCCGGCTGATATTTTGACAAGCTTCTCTCAGGACAGCTATAGGACAAAAGCGGAAGCCCAGCAGCAGGATCACATGACAAGATGTGGAGTGCATTTGGGTTTTATGCAAATCTGGGCAAAATTATTTTTAGGATATGCAGCATTTGGAAGCACATTGATTACGTCCACCTATGGTGTTGTCGATATGGCTATGGTAGGCCAGTATCAGGGACCGGAAGGTACGGCAGCCATGGTATGATTCTGAAGACACTTTTTGTATGTAAAATATAAACCTGAACTTCCTGTAGAATTATCTCTCTATTGCAAAGAATCTTTATAAATAGCGGATTTGCGACTGTTTTAAGTGCTAACTCTCGAGAGGTAATTGACTCTCATATGAATGACTCCAAAACACTCATAGAGTGCATG
>JALESH010000060.1 GCA_022781985.1 Lachnospiraceae bacterium
AAATCAGCGCTGATGTTTCTTATTATCCGGTTAAAATTCTTGGCAACAGCATTGTGAACATCTCAGGCATGGTGGAACAGCAACCTGTAAAAAGGTATTTGGTTCGTTTATCTTAAGTGCATCAGCCGCAAAGGATTTAAGAAGAAGGCTTTGCAATAACTCTATTTGAGACCGGGGACGAGCTGCTTGAGTGCTTTGAACAGAGTCCGGCGGATCTGATGATACTGGATGTGATGATGCCCGGGACGGATGGGCTGTCACTGTGCAGCAGAATCAGGGCAGAGACAGAGCGTCTGGCTGTGGCCATTGAAAAAAAACAACAGTATTTTGAAGGAAGCACAGGAGTACTATGATGAGCGGGCGGAGCTTTTTGATGCTCACAGTGAGTTATGGGATAAGCTGTGGGATAATATGAGTGAAAAGCAGATCAGGCCAGAATAGAAGAACTGGAGGCAGAAATCGATAAATATTATCAGAAAGCAGAAGATGCAACAAAGGATCTGAGGAAACAGGAAGAAGAAAACAGGAAAAGGCTCCAGGAAACCATGGCGCATCCCCCGTTTCTGTATATTTTGTGCTGCAGATTATACTTGCAATCCTCTCTCGTTTATGGTATTTTTATTCCATATTTACATATGTCTTGTCAGGTGTAAAAAATGGAGTGATTATGGGTAAGCAGATGCTGCCCATGCAGAGGAGGAGGAGCAGGAATATGAGTGAAGGCAGGAAAAAAGGTGCTTTCGGAAAATTTTTGGAAAGAAAGAATATCGTCTTTTCGGCGAAAAGATACGGCATTGATGCTCTGGGTGCTATGGCCCAGGGGCTGTTTGCATCCCTGCTGGTGGGTACCATTATCGGAACTCTGGGTGAGCAGACAGGCAGTGGGCTGCTGGAAGAGGTGGGGGGCTACGCCAAGTCGGTTTCGGGTCCGGCCATGGCGGTTGCCATAGGTTATGCCCTGCAGGCACCGCCCCTGGTACTGTTTTCGCTGCTGGCCGTGGGGGCGGCTGCAAATGCTCTGGGCGGAGCCGGGGGTCCTCTGGCAGTGCTGGTTGTGGCGATTGCAGCGGCAGAATGCGGAAAGGCAGTTTCAGGGGAAACGAAGGTGGATATCCTGGTGACTCCCCTGGTGACCATCCTGGCCGGAGTACTGCTGGCAAAATGGTGTGCACCTGCCATCGGTGCAGGCGCCGGTGCAGTAGGGCGGCTGATTATGTGGGCCACGGAACTGCAGCCCTTCTTCATGGGGATCCTGGTATCTGTGATCGTGGGGATTGCACTCACCCTTCCGATCAGCAGCGCGGCAATCTGTGCGGCACTGAGCCTCACAGGACTTGCGGGAGGGGCAGCAGTGGCCGGCTGCTGTGCCCAGATGGTGGGATTTGCAGTGATGAGCTTTAAGGAAAACGGATGGGGCGGCCTGATTTCACAGGGCCTGGGAACCAGTATGCTGCAGATGGGCAATATTGTAAGAAATCCCAGGATATGGATCCCTGCCACCTTGGCTTCTGCAGTCACAGGGCCCATTGCAACCTGTATTTTTCAGCTCCAGATGAACGGGCCCGCCGTATCCTCCGGTATGGGCACCTGTGGGCTGGTAGGCCAGATCGGAGTGTATACCGGATGGCTGGCCGATATTGCGGCGGGAACCAGAACCGCCATTACAGCTATGGACTGGCTTGGACTTGTGCTGGTCTGCTTTGTGCTTCCGGCAGTGCTGAGTACTTTTCTCTGCCGGGCTCTCAAGAGAATCGGCTGGATTAAGGAAGGGGATTTGAAATTGGAATAAGGCACTGCGCCAAAGAAGGGGATAATATGGGAAAAGGGCTGGTCTTGCGTTATATGAGCCAGCCCTTTTCCTGCAATACCCCTTCAATCTGATCCAGACTCTCTTCTGACTCGGCTTCCACCGTATGCATATGGATCCCGGCAGAAATGGGAAACAGGGGGCCGGAGGTGCTGTTCCTGAGAAGGCTGCAGAATCGGTTCACATCATCAGGGGTGGATAGATCCAGGTCTGCCCGGATCTGCCCATAGACATCATGCTCTACAATCACATCCAGTACATGTCCGCCCAGCGTCACGATGCTGAGCAGTTCATCCGGGATGTCGTCTGCCCTGTGGCGGACGGCAAAGGTTCTTCTGGCCTTTCTGTCCTGCCGGGCAAAGAGCAGATAGCCCTGGGCAGTGGCAAGAATGGGATATTCTGTACGTAAAAGGGCCACATCGGTGACGATTACCTGCCTGCTGACGGACAGCATGGCGGCCAGCCTGCTGCCGGAAAGAGGTACCTTTGAATCGGTGAGAAGCTGTATGATTTTTTTTCTGCGCTCTTTATTGTTCATGAGTGCTCCCTATTCTAAGCTTTGTTGTGTCATGGATATGATTTTAATTATAGAGGGAATTATAGCACTGTTTTGGCTTTGTTGCAAATATTTGCATAAAATACCAGCCTTGTCCATATACTCTAATAAAGGAAAGAATCAGGAGGTAGAATATGCCCAGAGGACAGAGAAAAACATTAGAAGAGAAAATTGCGGAGAAGGAGGAGTTGATCCAGGCACTGCAGATCAGGATCAGGGCAGAGCAGAATGAATTGGAGAATCTGTGCAATGAGAAGAAGCTGAAGGATTTGGAAAGCCTGGATGATATGATCAGAACATCCGGGCTCAGTGAATGGGAGATCACAGAGGCACTGGAGGCTTATATCAAATTAAAAGACCAAAATGCATCATAGCAGTAACAAACAGCCAGAGAGATTCAGGAATCTTATCTGGCTATTCTTCTGTCTGGCAGCAGGAAATTACTGTCAGGGCTGCATGGACGAAGAAGTCATGATTTGATATAATGGATGAAAACATAGCTTTATTCTGCAGGATGCATCAGGAGGAAGAGAGGGAGAACAGATGAAAAGAAGGTACAACTGGAAGCGTGGATTTGCAGCTCTGCTGTCGGGAATTCTGCTGCTGCAGAAGCCTTTTCCGGCAGCAGGTGCCTGGATGTCCGAGAAGGAGGGAACAGGTGAGAAGCAGCTCCTAAGTATGGGAAATGAGGATGGGCAGGCTGAGGGAACGATTACAGCCTTTGAGCCTCTGGATGAAGAGGAGGAAAGGATTGTTATGGAGTGTAAGCCTCCGTTGGACGAGATTGCGTCTGAGCTGGGGGAGACTATCCGGGTCTGTCTGGACGGTGCAGAGGAACCGGTGGAAATCGAGGTGAGCTGGGCAGCTGAGGGAAAGGATGAAAATTCGGAGCCGGGAATCTATCGTTTTTATCCTGTATGGGAGCAGGGACGGTATATGGTCTCGGAGTTCGCAGGAACACCCCCGGAAAAAGAGGTTGCCATTTTGGATGAGATTTATACGGCTCCCCCTCTTTCCCGTATGCTGCCGGAGAGAACGGGGGAGATCAGAAGCGTTACCCGGGATCAGGGCTATGACGGCTCTATGGATACTGCCCCTCTGGAGGCCCGCTTCAGTCCTCTGGATCCGGAGACGAGAGGACTGCCGCCCCTGAGAAACCAGGGAAGCTTCGGTACATGCTGGGCCTTCACTGCCTTGGGAATGGGAGAACTGGACCAGTATATTAACTGGGAAACGGAGTGTGATTTGTCAGAACTGCATCTGGCATATTTTCATTTCAATACTGTCACAGATCCTTTAGGCGGCCTGGAGGGCGACAGCAATATGAATATAAGCGGGCACAGCTTTATGGACGTGGGCAGTAATCTGGATATAGCCTATAAAGTGCTGGCTTCCTGGACCGGTGCGGCAGAGGAAAGTACAGCGCCTTACAGCACTGCAAGGCAGGCTATGGCAGATGGATTGCCCTCCGGCCTGGCTTATCAGGATGTGCTGCATCTTCAGGGAGCCTACAAAATCCCGCTGGAACAGGACAGGGATATGGCTAAGCGCCTGATTAAGGAAAAGGGAGGCATAGGGGTATCCTATTTTGAGGATCTGTACGATGGCAGCATGGATTGCTATAATGATACCTATAAATCCTATTACACGCCCACAGAGCTGACTGTGAATCATGGCGTTCTGCTGGTGGGGTGGGACGATAACTTTCCTAAGGAGCATTTCAATGTACAGCCCCAGGGAGACGGTGCATGGCTGATCAGGAACAGCTGGGGGGAAGGGGAGCTGTACAGCCATTATACTTATTTTTGGATTTCCTACTACGATCAGTCGCTGGATGATCTGGCCTATCTGTATGAATATGAGGAGGCGGACAACTATGATCACAACTACCAGTACGATGGGGCTGTGGGGGACAGCTGGATCAGTAACTGGGAACAGATAAAGTCGGCCAACATCTTTACAGCCCATGGCAATGCAGGGGGAAAAGAGGCACTGAAGGCAGTCAGCTTTGAAACCAACAATGTCAACATGGATTATAAGGTGGAGATATACAGGGATCTGACCGATCCCGGCAATCCGGAGAGCGGGATCCTGGTTCCGGAGGCAACCACCCAGGGCAGAACCACTATGGAGGGATATTATACAGTACGGCTGAAAGAGGAAGTGTTGCTGGAGCAGGGAACAAAATTCTCAGTGGTGGTTACCTTTTCCAAATCAGAAGAATTGGTGGATGTAGTTATGGAAAACTCCATCTCTATCATGTGGCTCAGGGCCACTGCATCCTATAAGGAGGGAGAGAGTTTTATCGGCCTGGGGACTAACTGGTACGATACGGGAGTGAGGCATGGGACCAATGTGAGGATCAAGGCATTTACGGATTCCTGTGAAACCGGAAATCCCATCACCAGACTGAGCTTAAGCGAAACGAGTAAGGAGCTGCCAAGGGGAGAGAGTTTTCTTCTGAGGGCAATTCCGGAGCCGTCAGATACCGATTCCCAGATTCGTTGGGAAAGCTCAGACAGTGAGGTGGCCACCGTGGATCACAGGGGAGAGGTGACGGCAGTCAGTGCAGGAAGAGCTGTGATCAGGGCCTACGCGGATGGAGTCAGTGCGGAATGTGAGGTGACAGTGACAGTTCCGGCCACAGAAATCCGCCTGGACACAGCACAGAAGAGACTGAAGCCGGGAGAGGAGTTCACACTGACCGTCCGGGTGACGCCGGAGGATACGGATCAGGTGATACGTTGGACAAGCTCTGCCCCGGAGGTGGCATCGGTGGATCAGGAGGGCAGGGTGACTGGCCTGGGTGAAGGAACCACACAGATCAGGGCGACAGCAGGTGAGGTGAGTGCTGTTTGTGAGGTCACAGTAGAGGCTGAGGAAACGGAGCCGGAAAAGGTACCGGTGACAGCAATACAGTTAAATATGGAGATGCTGGAGCTGTCTTTGGGAGAGAACAGGCTGCTTACGGCGGAAACGGAACCGGCAGGCGCAACGGAGCCGGTGGTATGGATCACTTCGGATAGCCGGACAGCAGAGGTAGACGATACGGGGATGGTAAGGGGAATGGATCCGGGAACAGCCCTTATCACCGCAGCGGCAGGCAGTGTAAGTGCTTCCTGCAGGGTGACGGTGACCTTTCCTTTTTCGGATGTATCAGTGATAAGAGGGAACTGGAAATACGAAGGTGTAAAATATACATATATTAACCGGATTATGAAAGGTATTTCGGGAACGGACAGATTTGAGCCGGATGCCCCGCTGACAAGAGCCATGTTTGCTACCGTGCTTTACCGGATGGCAGGCAATCCGTCCGGGGCCGGTGTGAATCGGTTTAACGATGTGGAAAAGGGCAGATGGTACAGCGATGCAGTGCTCTGGGCAAATGAAAAAGGCATCGTAAGGGGCTTTGGTGACGGCAGCTATGGAGTGAATGTAAATATCACCAGGGAGCAGATAGCAAAAATGCTCTTTGAATACGCGAAAAACTGTTCCTACAGTATAGATGCTTCCGGTTCTCTGTCGGCCTATACAGACAGGGAGCAGGTCAGCGGCTGGGCGGCAGATTATATGAGATGGGCCGTAGGCGTGGGAATGATCAGCGGAAAGCCCAATGGGGATGGGAGCTGGCGTTTGGATCCAAAGGGGGAGGCTACCAGGGCTGAGTGTGCAGCTATGCTCACCCGTTTTGAGGAGAAGTACCGGTGAGGGGCAGCGGCTACAGCCTCTTCAGCAGCACCTCGGCCAGTCCGTCATGATCATTATCCTGGTGGGTCACCAGATCCGCAGCCTCTTTCACCCTGTCCCGGGCATTTTTCATGGCGATGCCCAGGCCAGCGGCCTGCAGCATGGAGATGTCGTTGATCTCATCCCCGGCAGCCAGGGCATTCTCAAGAGGGATGTCCAGCAGGGCGCACAGCTTCCGGAGGGCTGCGCCCTTGCCGGAGGAGGCAGGAAAGATCTCCAGATATTTTTCATTGGAATAGAGGAGAGTCAGGGTGTCCCCCATTTCCGCCTGGAGGGTGAGTCGGAAGTTTTCCAGCTTCTCTCTGTCATACAGCTCGATGGCGATACATTTGCAGGGGGGCTGATCCAGGGCTTCCAGCACATCCCGGCAGCAGATCACAGGTGTCATGATGGCATGCTGATAATACCGCAGCTGCTCATTGAGGGCAGGAGTGATGATGTGGGTGTCTGTATAGGTATGGCAGTGGATACCCATCCTTTTGGCGGTCTCCATTACGGCAGCAGTCTCATCCATGGTGAGAGCCACGCGGGAGATTACCTGCTTCCGGTCACAGTCATAGATTTCCCCTCCGTTGTAGCCCACCAGATACATCCCGGAAAAATGCAGCCCCAGTTCTTTCTGCACATCCATGATGCTGTCTGTGGCCCTGCCGGAGCTGAGCGCCAGCCTGTGGCCAGCTGCGGTCCACTGGGACAGGGCCTCTCTGGTGGCCGGTGTTATTTTTTTATCTGTAGTCAGCAGGGTGCCGTCCAAATCGGTAAAACAAATCTTTTTTTTCATTGTTCTGCTCATGGTTTTCCTCATCTCCTGTCATGCCCGGATGGCAGCATCATGATCCCTGCCGGTTGATCCGGGCAGATGTCTTTTTAACGTCTCCAGCACTTCCTCCGGGATAAAAAGCCTGCCGTATCCTGTGGCCAGCTCCAGTCCGGGTTTGTTGTCTCCATGGAAATCCGAACCTCCGCTGATGCAGAGACCGTATTTGGATGCAAGAGCGCGCATCTGCCTTTCCTCCCCGGCACTGTAGGTGCTGTAGATGGCCTCGATACCGATGAGACCGGCCTTCTTCAGGCGGCCAATCAGAGTCTCCAACGCGGCATTGCCCATATGGTAGAGTGTTGGATGGGCCAGGACAGGGATGCCTCCTGCCTGAAGGATGAGCTCCACGGCCTGCTCCGGTGTCACCTTTTCTCTGGGTACGAAATATTTGCTGTGATCTCCCAGATAACGGTCAAAGGCCTCCGGCAGGCTCTGCACATAGCCGTGCTCCAATAAGTATCTGGCATAATGGCTTCTGGTAATGACCGCACAGGGAAAGGCCTCCAGCAGCTTCTCATAGCTGATGTCAATGCCTGCTGTCTGCAGGTTGGCGCACATCTTTATGTTGCGGCCGATTCGGGAGTCAGTAAAGGCCCGGATGCGGTCCAGGAAAAAGGGTGCCTCATAGTCGATGTAAAGACCCAGAATATGAATGTCCTTTCCCTGATACTCCGTAGAAAATTCAATGCCGGGGATTACCGCCAGGGGCAGGGGCTGCCTGCCGTCGGGCAGGGGAGGGAGCTGGCCGGCAGCCAGCCTCCGGTTATGCTCCTGTGCTGCTTCCTGCGCCTGGCTGATGCCGTCCGTGGTGTCGTGGTCAGTCAGGGCAAAGGCAGAAAGTCCCTTCTTCACAGCCAGGGCCACCAGCTCGGAGGGGGTCAGGCTGCCGTCGGATTTGTTGGAATGTACATGCAGGTCTACGATATTCATAGTCTAGTTGTCGTCCTCGTCGTTCTGGTTGGTGTATACGGTACGCTTCCGGGCCATTTCATCGCTGGCAAGATATTCATCATAGGTAGTGATCTTGTCAATGAGCTGGCCGTTGGGCAGGATCTCCATGATACGGTTGGCAGTGGTCTGCACGAACTGGTGATCATGGCAGGCGAACAGCTCCACGCCGGGAAATTTGATCAGCCCGTTGTTCAGGGCGGTGATGGCTTCCATATCCAGATGGTTTGTGGGCTCATCCAGAATCAGGCAGTTGGCTCCGCTGATCATCATCTTGGAGAGCAGGCATCTTACCTTTTCGCCTCCGGAAAGCACCCGCACCTTTTTCACACCGTCCTCACCGGCAAAGAGCATACGGCCCAGAAAGCCGCGCACATAGGTCACATCCTTGACAGGAGAGTATCCGGTCAGCCAGTCCACGATGGTATAGTCGTTGTCAAACTCCTTGGTGCTGTCCTTGGGGAAGTAGGCCTGGGAGGTGGTGACACCCCATTTATAGCTGCCCTCATCCGGCTCCAGTTCTCCCATCAGGATCTGGAAAAGAGTGGTTTTTGCAATTTCATTTCCGCCTACGAAAGCGATCTTGTCGTCGTGGCCTGCGATGAAGGAAATGTTGTCCAGGATTTTCACCCCGTCGATAGTCTTGGAGATTCCCTCCACGGTAAGAACCTCGTTGCCGATTTCGCGTTCAGGGCGGAAGTCCACATAGGGATATTTTCTGCTGGAGGGCTTGATCTCGTCCAGCTCAATCTTTTCCAGGGCGCGTTTTCTGCTGGTAGCCTGCTTGGATTTGGAAGCATTGGCAGAGAAGCGGGAGATAAATTCCTGCAGCTCCTTGATCTTTTCCTCCTTTTTCCTGTTGGCCTCCTTCATCTGTTTGATTAAAAGCTGGCTGGACTCATACCAGAAGTCATAGTTGCCGGCATAGAGCTGGATCTTACCGTAGTCGATGTCCGCAATATGGGTGCAGACCTTATTAAAAAAGTAGCGGTCATGGGAGACTACGATGACCGTGTTTTCAAAGTCGATCAGGAAGTCCTCCAGCCAGGCGATGGCATCCATGTCCAGATGGTTGGTAGGCTCATCCAGCAGCAGGATGTCAGGGCTGCCGAACAGAGCCTTGGCCAGCAGTACCTTCACCTTTTCATTACCGGTCAGAGTATTCATGGCAGCATAGTGAAGCTCTGTGTCGATCCCCAGGCCGTTCAGCAGCATGGAAGCATTGGACTCTGCCTCCCAGCCGTCCATCTCCGCAAATTCTGCCTCCAGCTCGCTGGCGCGTATGCCGTCCTCATCGGAAAAATCCTCCTTGGCATAGATGGCATCCTTTTCCTTCATGATCTGATAGAGCCTCTCATTGCCCATGATGACCACATCCATGACCGTATGGCTGTCATATTTGAAATGATCCTGTTCCAGGACAGAGAGACGCTGGCCGGGGGTGATGGAGATCTCACCGTTTGTGGTATCCAGCTGCCCGGAGAGGATCTTTAAGAAGGTGGATTTGCCGGCTCCATTGGCACCGATCAGCCCATAGCAGTTGCCTTCAGTGAACTTAATATTTACATCCTCAAATAACGCTTTCTTTCCGATACGTAAGGTTACATTGTTTGCACTTATCATCGTCATAAACCTTTCCTAATATACATTGATTTTTAGCCGTCATTTCCTATTGTACAGAAAATCATCGGATTTGCAAGGCTGTTTCATAAGAAATAACATAAATTCCCCC